>JAQXDG010000208.1 GCA_029251505.1 Glaciecola sp.
CATCAGCGTTTTGGGCAGTATGTGCCTTACAATACTTATTATCCTCGTCCGGTTATCGGTACGGCTGGATTAGTTGCTGACACTTGGCATCCTAGTATTGAACAATGGGGAGCTAAACAATTACAAAATCGTTTTTATGACCAACATGCCCGAACTATGCAGCACCAAGATTATGATGCGTATGTTGCCGTACGTGCTATTGCTTATGGCGTGCAACAAACACAATCGATTGATCCAACTCAATTAGCGACATTTTTACGTAGTGAGTCGTTTCAACTTGCTGCATATAAAGGCCGTAAATTAACCTTTAGAAATTACAATGGTCAGCTGCGTATGCCGATCGAACTCACTCATCCGTTAGGGTTGGTCGCGCGTGCCCCCCAAGAAGGATTTATGCACCCCATTACTGATTTGGATACCTTAGGTTTTGATCGGCGTGAAGTCTGTCAATAATGCCAATGATAAATACAAGGAAAACACTACCCATGTTCACGCTATTTAAACATGCCTCTCGCACCGCTCTTTTATTTGGGGTTTTACTCTCTTCGGTAAACGCTCAAGAGTTGGCGTATGTAACCAATGAAAAAGACAATTCTATTTCTGTCGTCGATTTAGATACGTTTAGTGTGATAAAGGATATTCCAATAGGTGAACGCCCGCGTGGTTTTATCTTTAACCACGACCAAACATTAGCGTATATTTGTGCCAGTGATGCTAACCGTATTCAAATCTTAGATATGCAAACCGACAAAATAGTGGGTGAGTTACCCTCTGGCGAAGATCCAGAAACTATCGCCCTGCATCCTAATGGAACCACAATTTATACCGCCAATGAAGATGATGCGTTATTAACAGTGATTGATATTCCTAGCGCACAAGTCATTACTCAGATTGATGTTGGCGTTGAACCAGAAGGATTAGCGGTGAGTCCTGATGGCACTAAAATGGTTGTGACGTCAGAAACCACGAATATGGTGCACTGGATTGATACAAAAACCAACAAAAATTATGCAAATAGCCTCGTGGGTGCGCGCCCTCGTTCTGCCATGTTTACTCAAGATAGTTCGCAGTTATGGGTGACGTCAGAAATTGGTGGTCAATTAACCGTCTTTAATGTTGCCGACCAAAGTGTCAAGCATGAACTAACGTTTGCTATAAAAGGCATTCACCGTGACCGCATTCAACCTGTAGGCATATTATTGATGCAATCTAAGCCACTTGCGTTTGTTGCGTTAGGACCATCTAATCATGTCGCGGTCATTAATACCCAGACCATGGAAATTGTTAAATATTTATTGGTTGGACGTCGCGTATGGCAGTTGGCATTAAATCAAGATGAGTCGCTGTTATTAACCACCAATGGCATTAGTGGTGATATTAGTATTATTGACACGGAAAAGTTATCTACCATCAAATCCATCAAAGTAGGACGGTATCCTTGGGGTATCGCGGTTAAGAACGACTCATGAGTATTACTATCACCGATGTCACTTATCGCTTCAAAGCCAAGCCTGTACTGAGCGATATTAACCTTTCGCTTCAACCTGGATTTAATGTATTACTCGGTCCAAATGGAGCAGGTAAAAGTACGTTGTTAAGTTTGTTAACTGGTCAACGCACGATACAACAAGGTAAAATTACATTTGCAGATGACGATATTCGCCACGATACACGCTCAATTATGGCCCAGCTGGGCGTAGTGTTCCAACAAACCACTCTCGATTTAGATCTGACAGTGCTACAAAATTTAACCTATTTTGGGGCATTGCATGGTCTATCTGCGGCAACGGTGTTAAATCGCATTACCCCTGTATTGACCCAGTTAGCGTTGATTGACCGGTTGCAGGATAAAGTTAGGTCATTAAATGAAGGTCATCGCCGCCGAGTTGAAATCGCACGGTGTATGATCCACTTGCCACAGTATTTATTATTAGATGAGGCAACCGTGGGTTTGGATGTCGATAGCCGCAAATTAATTATTGAACATATTCGTGCATTAGCAACAGCCCAACACTTAACTGTATTATGGACGACACACTTAATGGATGAAGTCCTAGAAGATGATCCCCTGTTCATTCTTAACCAAGGCAAATTAATTGAACACGGCGTATGTCACACTTTACTGGCTAAGCATCAGCAAAGCAGTGTATTCGATTTATATCGCACATTGACTCAACCACAAGGATTGCTCTAATGAATGCATATATGATTTGTTTTTGGGCAATATTAAAACGCGAAGTCTTACGGTTTTTTCAGCAACGTTCTCGCTTGTTAAGTGCTTTGGTTCGTCCATTATTATGGTTGATTGTGTTTGCAGCCGGTTTTAGAAGTGCACTAGGGGTGTCGATCATGCCACCTTACGAGAGTTATATTTTATATCAAGAATATATCGTACCTGGATTATGTGCCATGATCATTTTGTTCAATTCGATGCAGACGTCACTGTCTATGGTCTACGACCGTGAAATGGGTAGTATGAAAATACTCTTTATGAGCCCCATTCCCAAAAGCTTTTTGCTGTTGTGTAAATTGATTGCCGCGGCGTGTTTGTCATTGTTACAAGTGGTGATATTTTTACTATTAGCGAATATCGTCGATGTCGAGATCCCTTGGTGGGGCTTTATATATGCGATCCCGAGTGTATTCTTGAGTGCATTCTTTTTAGGTGCATTGGGTTTGATACTTTCTAATTTCATCAAACAACTGGAAAACTTTGCAGGGGTAATGAACTTTGTTATTTTTCCTATGTTTTTTCTTTCTAGTGCACTCTACCCTTTATGGAAAATTCAAGAATCGAGTTTATGGTTATATTGGATTTGCCAGTATAATCCTTTTACGTATTGCGTTGAAATGATCCGGTTCGCGCTATACGGTCAATTCAATATCCAAGCTAGCTCAGTCGTACTAGGATGTGTGTTGGTGTGTGGATTCGTTGCAGTAGGCACATTTAAACCCAAGAAATAGTAACAATTGACGTTGTTATGTTGCCATTTCTTGGAATTAAAATCGTTCTATTAGGTAATGCCGTCAGCAACCATTTGTCTGTATTTATAGTAGGCAATTAACTCAAGTTGCTGTTCATATTGCTCAAAACTTTGTACTACAATTTCCGGTTTACCGTTAAGATTAACGATTAATGCATCTTGTAAGGACAATGAAGGGTTTACCGCGATGCTGTCAGTAGTGTCTGTCATATGAAAATCCTTGTAAACATCTTGTGAAACATAAAACTCTTATAAAATATAGTTCAATTTTTAATCTTTTGTATAGTATTTTTTTTAAGAGAGTTTTCTGTTTTAATGGGGCATGTTTTTAAACCCAATCAAAATAATAATAATAAGGATTTGGCATGACAGACAAGACCCAGCACTCTGTACCTACTGTTTATCAAGTCGTGATCATTGGTACAGGATTTGGTGGCCAAGCCGCCGCGATTAATCTAAAACAACGTGGCTATACCGATTTCATCATGCTTGAACGCCGTTCATTTGCTGGTGGTACATGGTTACAAAATCGCTATCCTGGCGCAGCTGTTGATGTGCAATCGCCACTTTATTCGTTATCCGCGATGCCCTATAAATGGACTCAGATGTTTGTGACTCAACCTGAGCTGGCACAGTATACACAACAAGTATTCAATACCTTTAACCTCACCCCTCATGTGCATCTCGACCATGAAGTGACTAACAGCCAATGGGATACGCAGCGTCAACTATGGTGCCTGAATATAATCGGATCTGACCCTATTTATAGTAAATACATTATTAATGCGACCGGTCCATTGTCTATGCCAGTAATTCCAAATTTCCCAGGCAAAGACAGTTTTAGTGGTGTTAGTTTCCATACCAATAACTGGCCTGATGGTCTTGATCTTACCGATAAACGTGTCGCCATTATTGGTAGTGGTGCATCCGCTGCGCAGGTCATCCCTGCCATCGTTGATGAGGTTAAATCCCTTGCTGTGTTTCAACGCTCACCCCATTGGATTATCCCGCGCCCAGACATGACATTCCCAGTTTGGATTCAGCGACTATTAGGCGTGAAATGGATCTATAATACGCTTAGAGGTGCAATATATTTGGGCTTAGAAACACGCGTCGTAGGATTTAAATATTCGCAAACAGTATTAAATTTATTTGCTGGCGGTCCTGCAAAACGTCAATTACAACGCCAAGTTAGCGATCCAGTTTTACGTAACGCATTGACACCAGACTTTACCATTGGTTGTAAACGGATCATCTTATCTAACACTTTTTATCCCGCAATTTGTCGTGAACACGTCACGTTATTTGATAAAAACAATGGCATTAAGACTATGACTGAAAACGGGATCATGACCGCCGATGGCACAGCACTAGATCTAGATATCATTATTTATTCAACGGGATATGATGCAACGGATGGATTGATTTCTTATCCTGTGATCGGTAAACACAACACCACATTGGCATCGGTATGGGATGATTATCCGCGCGCTTACTTAGGTACGAGTGTGCCGGATTTTCCTAATTACTTTATTGTTACCGGCCCCAATACTGGGATTGGTCACACTAGTGCGATATTTGTTATCGAAGCGCAAATGCATTACATCATGCAAGCCATTGACACTGTTGAAGCACAACATAAACACTCAATTGAACCGACTGTGCAAGCAGAAAGTCAATACACGGATATGGTACACCGTGAGATGGAGCAAACAGTATGGCAAACTGGAGGGTGTAACAGTTGGTATAAAAGTGCTTCAGGTAAAGTTATTGCGATGTTCCCAGGCTTTTCTTTTATATACAAACGCATGTGTCAGCGTTTTAAGCTTGACGATCATATAATCAAATAATAATAAAAAGGAAATAACATGGCGACTACCGATTTTTTCAGAAACAAAGTCGTGGCAATTACGGGTGCAGGTTCTGGCATGGGACGCAGCTATGCAACGCTTCTAGCGGCTCAAGGTGCTAAATTATTACTGAGTGATATTGACGCAGATGCGCTGGACGCTACCGTTGCCCTACTTTCATCGAGTGAGCAAGGTGTCGCTGCAATGGCAATGGATGTGAGCAACACAGACCATTGGCTTGCATTTAAACAACTGGCGATCGATGAATTTGGTGGCTGTCACATGTTGATTAATAACGCGGGTATTGAAGGCGCTGCTCAACCTGCATGGGCAAGTACGACTGAGCAACTTAACCGTACTATGGACGTTAATTTTTTTGGTGTGGTCACTGGTTGTCGTACATTTTTACCGTTACTTACTGCGCAAAAATGGGCGGCATTAGTCAACATATCCAGTATCTTTGGCTTTATTGGAACACCTAACGCGTCGGATTACTGCGCCAGCAAATTTGCACTGCGTGGGTACACGGAATCCCTGATGGTCGAGCTGGCCCATGTACATCCTCAGGTACAAGTCCATTTAGTCCACCCGGGTGGCGTCGATACCGATATCTCGCGTTCAGTTCGAACGGCGAAATTTAAACGTAGATTTTTGACCACCCCAAGTGATGAAATGTGCCAAGTGGTGCTAGCTGAAGTGCAACGCAATAACCCGCGCATTGTATATGGTAATCACGCCAAGAAAACGTATTGGTTATCCAAATTACTACCCCTTACGCAACTACGTAAACTGTTGGCAAAGGGCTTAAAGCTAGTCGACCAAGAAGATTATCGCCAAGACCATCATGGGTTTAAATAGGAGTATTGAATGTTGTATTTTTTATTATTAATTATTGCGATGATTGTATATGGGGCAATGCGCTATCCAGAGCAATTTGGTGGCTATGTACTGCGCTTAACTCACACCTTTGAATCAACCTTGTATGGCTTTACCCCACATTATAAAAAAGTCGAGGGGATAAAGTATTTTTATTTACAAAACAACGCACAGCGTAAAATGCGTAAACCTGAAACTAAGGCGGCGACCAAAACTGCCAAACCCACGCTGTTGTTATTACATGGTTTTAGCGCTGAACATACGGTATGGCTGCGTTGTGCAAAAACCTTAGCCAAACACTATCATGTGATATTGTTGGATTTACCGGGGCATGGCATGACCGGTTATGATGCAAGTGCTGATTATTCTATACCAGCGCAAACAAAACGTTTAGCAGGCTTTGTGAACGCATTGGGACTCACTAAAGGAATGGGTAAAGTACATATTGCCGGTAACTCCATGGGCGGATTTATTGCAGCGCAATTTGCCCTTGATTACCCCGAACTGACAGCATCAATTATTTGTGTTGATCCAGCTGGGGTTATCCCACCACAACCAAGTAAGTTACAACAATTAGCCTTAACGGGACGCAATCCTTTTTTTATGGATAGCCCTGATCAATTTGACGCATTTTTTGCACTCACTATGGCTAAGCCTCCTTATTTCCCCCATTCGGTTAAGCAATTTAAAGCCCATGAATATGTTAAAAATAAAGCGCAGTTAGAACATATATATCATGATTTTTTTAATCTGGAGCATATATTAGATGACAAGCTTGCGAGTATCTCTTGCCCTATATTGATGTTATGGGGTGGATTAGACGATATTATTCATATTTCATGTGC
>JAQXDG010000029.1 GCA_029251505.1 Glaciecola sp.
CTTACACCTATCTCTTGTCTTACTAATATTTAAAGTTAATGCTAGTCAAAGGTTGTTCCACCTTGTGCTGGTTTTTAAAACGATGCTCTATAGCCGGTCTCACTTGCTCACAAAGCACCGTTGCAATTTGACTGTAACTCTCATCGCATTCAACGTCAATCTTATACCGAATCGCATTTTGCTGCATCGCCGATCGTTTTTCATGTTGACTGGTAACGAATTCATTGTGTAATAGCGATAACAAAGACACGATTTTACCCACCCCTTCTTCATCTAATTCAACATTGACCTTAATTTGGTTGGCCCACGCTTGGGCTTCAAACTCCATGGTTGGAATATATCCCGGTGGAGTGTAGTCACTATAAAAAGCATTTAATGCATGATGACCCAGCTCGTGCAGCAATATATCAGTAAGAGCATGAATAAATAGTGGATGCTCGCTGAGTATAAGTTTATTTTTAAGTGATACTAAACTGGGGAGCTCGTCAGATAAAAACTGCTTTAAGTGGTCAATAAAAGGTTCGGATATCAGAATAATACGACCATTATCATTAGTTGACAACGCCACCTGTGCAATTGAAATGTCACGCGGGTAAGCTATATTAGTTGTGCTGAGCACCTGTTGGAGTCTTATATCTCCAATTTCTGAGGCATAATTATGTAATTGGGCGATAATATGATGTACATGTTTACGAGACTGGTCTGAAGCTTTACTGAGTGGAGCGGAGTCAGTATGGATGTCAAAATCGTAACCCTGAGCAAAACAAACACGCCCAAAAATAACGGCTAGTAAACACAAACAAAGAGTTTTCATTTTTATAGTCATTACTATTTTTGTCAATGGTATCGTTTAAACGGGTTATTGAGGAATAAGTTCAACTAGGGCTGAGAATGCTGATTCATCAAGTCTATTTAATAAACCATTACATTACACGTAGTGTTTTTTTTCGCTTGAAATTTAGCGTTGTTATTTAAAATAGTGCATCTAGCATGCCGTAAAATAAGACAATAAAGCCACCGACTTCAGCAATAATTAAAGAAACCATAAAAACTGAAATTAACGGTGACTTTGCAGCTATCACATTATCTGTCTTTTGCTTGATACCTTCACCGATATAGCTGACCACGGCAATCGTAAAATAAACTACCAGTGCCAACATCGCATAAAACTCGATAGTTTCGTCTAATTGAGACACTAAAGAGAAAACAGCAAGCAAAATACAGGCAAAGCTATAGGTCAGTGCTGCGCGATGTGCAATATCGACATAACGATGGGCCAGTCCATCTTTGGAACCCATCATTTGTTGAAATTTCCATATACCTGTCAGTAAGCCAAGTAAAAATAATATACCAGCGAAGACTAAGCCAAGTGAAGTTGCACTATCTAATGAACCTAAAATTGATTGTGATGCGAGCATGTTTATTCCTGATAAATCTTTTTTGAAAGTAACATAAAATGTTGTAACTCGCCATATCGAAAAATACCTGCATTTTGTAAAAGGGCATTACTTCCAGTATCAGTCCTATCAGGGAAGCACACCCCCCTCTAGGTTGTTCCACCTTGTGTTGTTTAAAAGCGAGCTCTCATGGTATGGGCATTTTAACCAATAGGAAACTTAACCCATGATTATATATTCACAGTACGAGCAAACAGCCATAAAAGTAGCACTAACAGCAATACAACAAACCCTAGTTACCGACAATGTCTTGTCGTCAGTTGTACAAGTCGAGAACTACCTTAAGCTACAACTAGCCGATGAGCCAGACGAGTGGTTCGGGGTGATGTTCTTAACTAGTCAGCACCGCCTTATCCGCTTTGATAAACTGTTCAGAGGCACTGTATAGCAAGTATATATAGCGATTAAGTAACGCCATACATTTAGCTTTCATTGAATATTAGGTATACTACCGCCCATTATTACTTGAACCAAAAAAGAAGTCACAATGGGCGTAATCATTTCCTTAATTCGTAACAGTATTGGCGGCGTATTAGTGTTTTTTGACATTATTACTCGCGGTACCAAATTAAAACGCAGTCCTCAAGCACAACAGCAAATAGCGACGGAGCTTAAAGGGTTAAGCTTATACCAATTTTTTGCATGTCCATTTTGCATTAAAACACGGCGTAGAATGTATAAATTAAACCTACCAATTACCAAATTAAGTGCTGCTAAAGGCTCACCGCATCGAGAAGCATTGCTCAATGGTGGCGGAAAAATTCAAACACCTTGTTTACGTATTGAACAAGATGGCCAGGTACAATGGTTATATGAATCATCCGCTATAATTGCTTACCTTGAGCAACGATTTACCTAACGTAAAACCAATCGAACGTTGCGTTTAACACAACGCAACGAGAGTCGACTGTGCAAATTCGATATAAGTCTGGGTGTCTTCCAATGCGCCTTTAATTTTGATGTGGTCGGCAAAGCCTAATCGAGCACTCATCGCAATCCAAAAAATAGCACTGACTAATCCAACATATCGCCAAATAGTGGATTTGGCCCACTTAAGCGCAAACGTAATTGAAAGTACATAGAATACAAATCCTGCTAATTTAGATGATCCCCAACCATTAACAAACGGATACAGATTCAACGGATTGACTATTAACATATAAATGAACGTGATAACGAACAAAGTATATAAGATATGAGGTCCTATCTTTAGGATCTTGTGGTTGACTTTATCCGATTGTTTGAGCGTCAAGATAAAGCTGAGAATAAACAGTAAAAACGTCAGCGCAATGATAGTGAGATGCGCGTGCTTAACGATCATATACATGGTGTTCGTTCCTTTGGTTAATTAAAACGTTAATTTTTTCACAACGTTATCACATTATCGTTATGTATACCTACGTAACAAGTCTTTTTTACCCACTAAATGTGGGTTGAATTCCCCCTCAATAAAATCATATACTCCACCCTCACTCATTTTATTTATACATATCATT
>JAQXDG010000022.1 GCA_029251505.1 Glaciecola sp.
ACAACGTCCTCCTATAACATCATTCTCTTAAGGTCGAATTAGTTTCCTAGATATATTACTAGGTATTTTTCTAATACATTGAGAATGTACAATGCACAATATAATGAACATCACGATGGCGCTGATCGTTTGCATCGCCTTTACCCTATCAAGCGATAGCATAGCGCAAAATGACAAAGCTCAGACTAACAAAGAGCGAGTCTTATCGCTGCAAGAAGCCATCGCAATAGCGCAAAACAATGATGATTGGCTGGTAAAAAGCAAGTTGTCAGAGCTACGATTATTGGATTTAAGTCGCGGTGCACTGGCTTTGCCGGACCCAACGATAAGCATCGGTTTGCTTAATTTACCCACTGATGGTTTTGCCTTTAACCAAGAAGCGATGACACAGTTTAAAGTTGGCATATCGCAAATTCTACCAAGAGGTAACACTCTCACTCTGCAAGAAAAACACTATCAGACAACGGCAGCGGAACAACCTTTTCAACGTGCTGACCGATCACTCAACGTTGCCCTACAGACATCAATATTGTGGCTCGACGCCTATCGAGACAGTGCCAATTATGAGTTAGTTCAAGACGCTAAACCCTTATTTGATCAGTTAAATGATATTGTCGGTGCGAGTTATACCTCATTTGTGGGAAATGCCAAGCAACAAGATATCATTCGTGCTGAACTAGAATTAGTGCGATTAGAAGACCGTCTATTTAGACTCGATAGTGACCGACGCGTCGCTAAGACAAAATTATCCCAGTTTTTATCCAACCAATCTCAAGCAGTGAATGCCGGCTATGATAATAGTAACGGCTATGCTCATAGCCGCCTTGCTGATGTCGTTCTACCCCAATCACTTGTGCCCGTGATGCAACAAGAACAACGCGCAATATCATGGTTACAGCAATCTTCAGTGCAATCCAAATATGCCATGCTCGCTACACACCCCGTTGTGTCAGCCATCGAACAACGTATTTTAGCGAGTACGATTGAAATTGATATTGCCAAACAAGCCTTGCAGCCACAGTACGCTGTGAATGCGAGTTATGCATTACGAGATGATACGTCAGCAGCGATGGGCGGTAATAGCCGTGCCGACTTCTTATCTATAGGGGTAAATGTATCTCTGCCGTTATTTTCCTCTACACGACAAGATGCACATATTAGCGCAAGTACACACGCATTGGCAGTGATGCGCACCGACAAACGTTTATTACTGCAAGAATTATTCGCTGGGCTCAACAGCGTTTATGAGCAATTTATTGGTGCCGAAAAGCGTGCAAAGGTATATGAGCAAAAAATTCTGCCACAACTGAGTCAGCTCTCACAGACTGCACTCAATGCATACACCAATGACACGGGAAGTTTTGCCGACGTGGTTACCGCAAAAATTATGGAATTGGATGCGCAGGCTAGCTTAATCAATATTACGATTGAAAAACGCAAAGCACTGGCACACATTCATTATTATTTAGCTCATTCAATTAAACCGACAGGAACTGCTCATCATGAATAATCATACACGCAAATTTTTAGCCTTAGGGATTCTTCTTGGCGTATGTCTAACTGTGTCGGTAACCCTATTTTTTATATCGCCATTTATGTCTGAAAGTAGCCACGGCTCGAACAAACAACAAGAAAAGAGTGACGTGCCTTTATATTGGGTCGCTCCGATGGACGCAAATTTTAAACGTGATAAACCGGGGAAGTCTCCGATGGGAATGGACTTGGTACCTGTTTATGCTAACGTAAACTCTGACCTGCCTGGAGGAAACTCTCCAGGTACCGTTACCATCGACCCCGTCACAATCCAAAATCTTGGGGTTAAAACCGCGACCATCGACACGGTAATCCCAGAACTAACGATTAATACGCTTGGACAAGTTTCATTCGCACAAGACAGCATTAGCAATGTGCATCCTCGTGTAGATGGCTGGGTCGAAACAGTGTTTGTACGCGCTAAAGGAGAATTTATCGAAAAAGGGGCCCCGGTCTATTCTCTCTATGCCCCGGATTTGGTTAATGCTCAAGATGAGTTTATTCTTGCTTTAAACTTAAATAATAACGCGTTAATCAAAGCGGCACGAAGCCGATTAGCTGCTCTTAACGCCCCACACAGCTTAATTAAAGCGATTGAAAAAACGCGCAATACACAACGCACTATTACCTTTTATGCACCCCAAAGTGGCATCGTAACCCAGCTCAATATTCAAGATGGTATGTATGTAAAACCTAGCACACTCATGTTAACTATCGCCTCAATGGAGAATATATGGGTGCTTGCCAATATTTTTGCGAATGATTTGGAAAAAATTGCAATTGGTCAGCCAGCAACGATGACATTTGAGTCATTACCGGGTCGACGTTTTAGCGCTGAGTTACAATATATTTACCCGACTCTAAACATGGGGACGCGCACAGCCACTGCACGTTTTGTCCTACCAAACCCAAATCTTGTTATTAAGCCTGAGATGTTTGCTAATGTGAATATTCATCGTTGCT
>JAQXDG010000180.1 GCA_029251505.1 Glaciecola sp.
ATTTTTGATAATATCCAATTACCATTGCGTTAACGATGACCGCCTTATTAGACCGCTCAGGTAATCTTGATGGCTACTTATATATGGGCCGCGACATTACCCAGCTGAAGGAGTTAGAAGCCCAAACCAAACGTCACCAGCAAACGTTGGAAGCCACATCAAAAATTGCGCGTTTAGGCGGATGGGAATTGGATATTATCAAAAATGAGATATTTTGGTCTAATGAGGTATACCGGATACATGAACTGCCTTTACACGAAAAAGTCGTCATTGAAGACGCTATTAATTTTTATGCCCCAGAAGCCCGGCCCATTATCACTAATGCGATTAATCTGGCTATCGAAAAAGGCACACCTTGGGATTTACAACTGCCTTTTATTACTGCTAAAAATAATCATATTTGGGTCCGTGCAATGGGTTTTGCTGAGCATGTTAATGGTCAAGCCATTCGCTTAAAAGGCACATTTCAAGATATCACAGCGATAAAAGAAGTTGAACACAGAGCGACTGAATCCAGTAAAGCTAAAAGCCAGTTCCTAGCGAATATGAGTCATGAAATCCGCACGCCGATTAACGGTATTATTGGCATGAATGAACTCTTACAGCTTACCCCGTTAACCCCTCAACAAGCGGGGTTTACGCAAGCCATTCAACAAAGTAGTGAGGCATTATTGAACCTCATTAACGATATTCTAGATTTTTCTAAAATCGAAGCCGGTAAACTAATAATCAATCCACAATATTGTGAATTAGCGCAAATACTCGATGAATTACACACAGAGCTGCAGCCTTTACTCACAAAGAAATCCCTTACTTTACATATTTTACCTGTTCCAATCACACACCTAACTACAGACCCGTTAAGATTGCGCCAAATCTTAATGAATTTATGTGTTAATGCGATTAAGTTTACCAAAACAGGTAAGATTACCTTGTCTTTTTTGCAAAGCCAAACGAATCGACTCAACATCACAGTAACGGATACCGGTTCAGGCATTCCGGATGAGCACGTCGCTATATTGTTTCAAGAATTCACTCAACTTGATGCTACGTCGACTCGCTCGGTTGGGGGAACAGGGCTTGGCCTCACTATATCCAAACAGCTCGTTACCCTACTCGGTGGGGAAATCGGATTTAACCCCGAATATCGATCTGGGGCTGAGTTTTGGTTTACGATTGATACTCTGTTAGATACTGCAGTGGCGTCCACTCAAATAGCACGTAAGAAACACACATTATTAGTGGTGGGGGATCCGAGTTATTTGGCACAGTTGACTGCACATATCAGCATTGATCGTTACCACATTCAATTAGTAGAAAATGCGCATACTTGCATGAAATTTTTACACGAACAGCTCTTAAATAAAGACTTTAAAGCCGTGTTTATTGCGCAAGATATCTCAGGAATATCAGGGGTCGAGTTAGTTAAAGCTATTCGCGCTCAAGACATGTTCGATGGATTGTACTTGTTTTTACTTGATGCACAATTATCCGAAAGCGACTTATCCAACTTACATCACACCGGACTTAATGGTTATTTTAGCGATTTTGCACAACAAAACATGTTGACACATATTCTAATTAAAATGCAAAACCCGCGCATTACTCCCTCATCGATGCCTTTTTACACCCAACAATCTCATCAGTCTGCGGACATACAAGTATTACTCGTTGAAGATAATGAAATCAATCAAGCTGTCGCGATACACATGCTTGAGAATTTATCTATCGGTGTAGATATCGCTAATAATGGCATCGAAGCACTGAGTTTATTAGCGCGCCAAAACAGTCGATATCACGCAATCTTAATGGACTGCCAGATGCCTAAACTAGATGGTTATGAAACCACTAGATTGATTCGAACTGACTCAGCCTACCACTCACATCGTTTTACTCCTATTATCGCTTTGACAGCACATGCGATGGAAGGAGATGAAGAAAAATGTTTAACGGCAGGGATGAACAGTTATCTTACTAAACCTATTAATTCTGGCCGTTTAAAAGCAGAGCTAGAAAAGTGGATCTGACCCCAATTTAATACTTAACGTTAATGGCTTTGAGTTTTTTATCAAAAACACTCAGCAATAATTTACTCTCTAATTCATTTTTCATATGTGTGTTAGCCTATTGTGGTGTAGATGATGATTGCGACTATACTTAATGTGTATTTAGTTTTCATATATATACCATGTTACTGCCTTTTTAGTTTACGCAGGTCAAAAAACAATCGTGAAAAACTTGCAGTATGCCTTTTTCTTTTGTATATTCTAACAACTGGTCAGATGAGCAGATGAGTTGAACTCATCACCCTGACACCAATATTGCTAACCCAATGAGAGACATGCTATGAGTATCAGAACAAGCCTAAAAAAAGTATTACCGCCTATTTCAATCACCGAACAAGAAGCACTTGATGCCGGTGATGTATGGATTGAGTCATCTATTTATCAAGGTAAACCTGATATGGTGGCATTGCGTTCGTTACCTCAGGGAACATTAACTGCAGACGAGCAAGCCTTTCTCGATGGGCCAGTGGTTGAGTTAATAAATATGGTTGATGATTATGCGCTATCAAGTGAAGACCATATTCCACAACCCGTGATTGATTTTTTATGTAAAAATAAATTCTTTTCAATGATCATTCCAAAGAAATTTGGTGGTCTGGAATTTTCTCCTTACGCCAACTCTACCATAGTTGCGACGATCGCCGTCGCGTCAGGCGCCATCGCCGTGACAGTAATGGTACCTAATTCACTCGGTCCAGGTGAATTACTCATGCATTATGGTACTGAAGAGCAACAAAACTATTGGTTACCGCGTTTATCCGTCGGTACTGATATACCTTGTTTTGCGTTAACTGGCCCAGAAGCAGGATCAGATGCAGGGTCAATCCCTGATGCGGGTATTGTGTGTAAAGGTATGCACAATGGTGAAGAAGTATTAGGCCTACGTGTTTCTTGGGACAAGCGTTATATTACCCTTGCGCCTATTGCGACCGTACTCGGTTTAGCCTTCAAAGTATTTGATCCTGAGCAGTTACTCGGCGACGAATTAGAATTAGGAATTACCTGTGCGTTGTTGCCCAAATCCCATCCGGGTGTTGAGTTAGGTAATCGTCATGATCCAATGGGCGTCCGTTTTTATAACGGTACTACTCGAGGTCAAGACGTCTTTATTCCGATGGACTTTATCATCGGTGGGCAACAGAATATCGGTCGTGGTTGGCAGATGCTCGTCAGCTGTTTAGGTGCTGGCCGAGGTATTTCATTACCGGCAATGGGTGTTGCAACCGCACAAAGCGCATTTAAATCAACAGTTGAATATTCATTTGTGCGTGAACAATTTGGTGTACCGATTGGCCGCTTCGAAGGCATTCAAGAAAAAATCGCTGACATTGCAGGTAAAACCTTCTTACTAGAAGCAATGCGCGTCTTAACGACTGAAGGGTTAGGTGAAGGCATCAAGCCATCAGTGGTTACCGCTATTGCAAAATATCACATGACTGAACTGGGTCGTGATGTCATGAACCAAGCGATGGATGTGCAAGCGGGAAAAGCCATCCAAAAAGGTCCACAAAATACATTAGCTAATGGCTACCAATCTTTACCGATCGCCATTACTGTTGAAGGTGCAAACATCCTAACGCGTAATTTGATGATTTTTGGACAAGGCGCAATGCGCTGTCATCCGTACCTTAAAGAAATGGTTGATTTGATTCATTCCGACGATCAAGCAGCAGATGCACCGTTTAATAAAGTATTAGCTAAAACGGTCTGGTTTAGCATTAAAAATGCATTGAGAAGTACTGTTAATAGTTATTTGCCGTTTCTACGCAGTGCTGATTCACAACTCGCTGAAGTCAAACCTTACGAACAACGCTTGAATTCAATTTCAGCTAAGTTAGCCCCATTGGCTGACTTATCATTATTGGTACTCGGTGGTGATCTGAAAAAAGCCGAACTATTATCAGCACGTTTAGGTGATGTAATGAGTTACAGCTATGCTGCTATGGCGACAATTCGCTTTTATGAGCAACGAGTTTCTAACCGTGAAGAAGCAAAGCCTTATTTTGACTATGCAATGCAATGGTCATTGGCCCAAGCTGAGCAAGCGATGGTGAACTTTGTAAATAACTTCCCGAATGGCCCAACGCGTATTTTGATGCGTACTTTGACTAACACTTACACCTCCAGTGTATCAGGTATCAGCGATGACCTGGTCCGCGAATTATCGACTGCAGCGATGCAAGATAGCTCGATCAAAGCAGAGTTGACTCATTTGGTGAAAATCAAAGCCGGCGACGGTAATGATATCAACGCACAAGCGTTCCTTGCTAAGCATGCAGTTTTGCCTATTTTAAGCAAGGTACAAAAAGCGCTGCGCGCACATCCTGTTGTTCCGTTTATCTCATTTGAGCATGCGGTCAGCAAAATGTTAGAAGCAGAACAAATCACACAAGATGAGCACACAGCATTACTAAGTTATAACGAAAAACGTAAGCTGTCAGTTCGTGTAGATGAATTCACGTTTGATCTAGAACTTGTCGATGTCAATGGTCAACAGATTGTGGAAACCCAATCTGACGCGGCATAAGTTAGCATCAAGCATTTAGGCTACTTTCGAGTAGCCTTTTTTTTGCCTGTTTTTTCATCAGCATTTGCCAACGCGCGACAATGATTTATCCTTAGCACATAATTTGTTATTTTCACTTGGCGCTTAGACTTATATGGCACAGTTATATTTTTATTATTCAGCAATGAATGCAGGCAAATCTACCGCCCTGTTACAATCAGCCTATAACTATGAAGAACGTGGCATGCGCAGCGAAATATTCACTGCAGCGTTAGATCATCGTTTCGGTGAAGGCAAAGTCACATCACGGATTGGCTTAGCCAAACCCGCCCATTTATTTGCCCCAGAAAGTAACCTGTTCGAACACATCCAGCAGCTCAACGATGATGCTCCTCTCAATGCGATTTTTATTGATGAGGCACAATTTTTATCCAAAGCACAAGTCATGCAACTCATTCATGTTGTTGATGATTTAAATATCCCTGTTTTAGCTTATGGTTTAAGAACTGATTTTCTAGGTGAGACTTTTGCTGGTAGTCATTATTTGTTAGCTTGGGCTGATAAACTCACTGAATTAAAAACCGTATGCCATTGTGGGCGCAAAGCCAACTTCGTCGTTCGCTTAGATGAACATGGGCATGCAACTAAACATGGTGCTCAAGTTGAAATCGGGGGCAATGATCGCTATGAATCGATGTGCCGCAAACACTTTAAATCTCTCGTCTGGGGGCATTTACCCATTTAGCGTAAATAATTGATTGCGGACATTGATTAAGTACATTGATTGAGTACATTGGTTTGAATGATAGATGTTTGTCACTAAATGATATTAGCTCACAGCGCTTGAGTAGGTTAATCTTTTGTAAATTTAATGGTAACAAGGCATATTCATGGATTTTTCTCATTCTCCCAAAACACAAGAATATCTAGCGCGTGTTAACGCATTTATCAACGAACATATCGCGCCTATTGAGGCTGAAGTTTATGAGTTTTCGCATGAAAAAAATGCGCATGGTGATTGGCATTCTTGGCAACTACACCCTCAAGTTGAAGCACTTAAAGCCAAGGCGAGAGAAGCGGGTTTAGCTAATCTATTTTTACCTGATGATGAATTGGGTCAAGGTCTGACGACACTTGAATATGCTCCACTTGCTGAGGCAATGGGTCATTACTCATTTGCCCCCGAAATTTTCAACTGTAATGCGCCTGACACAGGCAATATGGAAGTACTCTATCATTTTGGTTCTCCTTATCAACAGCAACAATGGCTGACACCATTACTAGCAGGAGACATTCGCTCAGTATTTGGCATGACCGAACCCCAAGTTGCATCGAGTGATGCGACCAACATGGAAGCACGGATTGATTTTGACGGTGACGATATTGTCATCAATGGCACTAAATGGTGGTCGACAGGATTGGGCCATCCTAATGCAAAAATCATTGTCTTTATGGGGTTATCAAATCCAGAGAATGATCGCCATGCACAACATTCAATGGTGCTCGTGCCGGTTGAGAGTGAAGGGTTGAGCATAAAACGCATGCTCACCGCCTATGGCGATTACGACGCACCGTATGGCCATGGTGAAATGATTTTTGATAATGTCCGAGTGCCCCGTAAAAACCTCATTATGGGCGAAGGTAAAGGCTTTGCTATAGCACAAGGTCGTCTAGGCCCAGGCCGTATCCATCATTGTATGCGTGCTATTGGTATGGCAGAGCATGCACTAGAACTTGCGATTAAACGTGGTCTAGAACGCACCGCTTTTGGTAAACCCATCATTGAACTCGGTGGTAATAAAGAACGTATCGCACAAGCTCGAATGAGTATCGAACAGGCACGTTTATTAACACTCCAAGCAGCATGGAAAATTGATAATCTGGGTGTCAAAAACGCGATGGTCGATATCAGTGCGATTAAAGTTGTCGTACCGAATATGTTAGAAAGCGTTGTCGATATGGCCGTTCAAATTCACGGCGGTGGCGGTATGTGTAATGATTTCCCATTGGCTCGATTTGCAGCTGGGGCTCGGATGTTACGTTTAGCTGATGGCCCCGATGAAGTGCACATGGCAATGGTTTCACGTCTTGAACTGCGCAAATATAAGTAAGTTGATGAGTCAAACTAAAGCATATAACGACCAAGCAAAAGCAGTTCGCAATGGCGAAGAGTTAGCGATGGAGGCACTGCAGCCTTGGTTAGCAGCAACCCTCAATATTGATCCTAGCATTACACCAACGGTCACCCAATATTCTGGTGGCGCGTCTAATTGGACTTATTGCCTCACCTACCCTGATCGTGAAGTCATTTTACGCCGAGCCCCCGCAGGCACCAAAGCCAAAGGGGCGCATGATATGGGGCGTGAATACCGACTGCAACGGGCATTAAAGCCAGTATTCCCTCTTGTTCCTAACATGCTTGGGTACAGTGACGATGAGCAGATTATCGG
This sequence comes from Glaciecola sp., assembly GCA_029251505.1. Lineage (GTDB taxonomy): Bacteria > Pseudomonadota > Gammaproteobacteria > Enterobacterales > Alteromonadaceae > Opacimonas. The sequence goes on from JAQXDG010000180.1 coordinate 7,023, forward strand.
CTCTGAGTTTTATGTGATGCAAAAACTTAACGGCATTATTCCGCGACGAAATTTGCCAAAAGGGTTGAATTTATCCACCTCTCAGGTACGCCAGTTATGCACTAATGCGATCGACAGTCTGATTGCGTTACATCAAGTGGATTATCAAGCCGCAGATTTGGCAGGGATCGCAAAAGGTGAAGGGTATATCAAGCGTCAAGTTGATGGCTGGAGTCATCGCTATCGCAAAGCCAAAACTTGGAATGTGCCTGCTGCCACTGGTATTATGGATTGGTTGCAAGACAACATGCCAGAGCATGAAACTATTTGTTTAACTCATAACGATTTTCGTTTTGATAACCTAGTATTAGACAGTGATGATCCAACCAAAATCATCGGCGTGCTCGACTGGGAATTAGCGACACTGGGCGACCCGTTAATGGATTTGGGCAACACTCTTGCCTATTGGATCCAAGCGGATGATGACTTTTTCGGCCGTAAGACAGCAATGCAGCCAACACATTTGCAAGGCATGTTAACCCGCGCCGACGTTATCCAATATTATGCGGATAAAACCGGTGCGGATGTCAGCCACTTTGCCTTTTATGAGGTTTATGGGTTATTTCGTTTGGCGGCTATCGTATTACAAATTTATTATCGTTATCATCACAAACAAACTCGTAACCCCGCTTTTAAAAACTTGTGGATATTTTGCCACTACTTGCTGCATCGTTGTCGAAAAATAATAAATAAACACACAAAGGATCACGCTTAAGATGACTAGACAAAATATATTAATCACAGGTGCCAGTTCAGGTTTAGGCAAAGGCATGGCGGTTGAGTTTGCCAAGCTAGGTCGTAACCTTGCTTTGTGTGCGCGTCGCGTCGAACGCTTAACGGAGCTACAAGCTGAGCTCCTTGCCATCAACCCAGAGATCAAAGTCTTAATCAAAACATTAGATGTCAATGATCATGATGCGGTTTTTCGCGTCTTCAAGGAATTTGATGCTGAAATGGGCGGGCTAGATCGAATTATTGTGAATGCAGGAATGGGCAAAGGTGCGTCCATTGGCACCGGTTATTTCTACGCAAATAAACAAACCGCTGAAACCAATTTTGTCGCAGCACTGGCGCAATGTGAAGCTGCATTAGAGATTTTTCGCCCTAAAAATGCAGGCCATTTAGTCACGATATCATCCATATCAGCCGTAAGCAGCTATCGCCGGGCCATGACCGTCTATGCTGCAACCAAAGCGGCGTTAAGTTCAATGTCTGAGGGCATGCGTATTGATTTAATGGATACTAATATTAAGGTCTCTACGATCCACCCAGGCTTTATTCGAAGTGAAATTAACGAAAAAGTAAAAAAAGTTCCTTTTATCGTGGATACCGAAACCGGTTGTAAAGCGATGGTCAAAGCCATCGAAAAAGAAGGTGAAAACTCCTATGTTCCTGGTTGGCCTTGGGCATGGTTACAATGGTTTTTACGCATAGCGCCTAAATCCATTTTAAAGAAAATGAGCTAGCGAGGAGTTCACCATGGAAGCATCATTTTTTACCCAAGTATTGTTACCAGCAAGTCTAGCGTTGATCATGTTTGGCATGGGGTTATCGTTAACGTTAGATGACTTCAAACGATTAATGCGCACACCCATAGCGGTATCGTTAGGTTTATTTGGACAAATGATTTGTTTACCATTGGTTGCCTTTGTGCTGTGTGTAGCTTTAGAGGTTGCCCCGCATATTGCGATTGGAATTATGGTGCTAGCGGCTTGCCCTGGTGGCACATCTTCTAATCTATTAAGTCATATTGGTCGCGCTAATTTAGCATTATCGGTATCATTAACTGCAATTACGACGGTCTTGTGTGTAGTGACGACCCCATGGTTGATTAAATTTAGTGTTGATTATTTTACTATCCTTCCCAAAGAACCCTTTTCATTACTTAAGACTTCATTGAGTCTGTTGGTGATAACCTTGATCCCAATCTTGATTGGTATGAGTGTCCGTCATTACGCATTGAGGTTTGCCCAGCGCAGCGAGGGAATATTTCGACATATTTCTACGTTATTTTTGTTTACGATGATTATACTCATATCGATTGATGAACAAGAAATGCTGCTCGAGTCTTTCCCCAATGTCTTTATATTGACCTTTGGTTTAAATATGTTGGCCACCGTTATTGGTGTGGCTTTGGCTCGAATAGGCAATTTATCTGACAATGATGCAGTCACTTTAGGGATAGAGGTCGGTACGCAAAACGCCACGATGTCGATTCTGATCTCGGTGAGTTTTTTACAGCATCCTGAATATGCCATCGCATCCGGAGTGTATGGAGTCACTATGTACGTCGGTGCATTTATCTTGATTATGTCTCGTAAATTAGGCTGGTTTGGGTTTACACCAAAGGTCTCATAACAGTTGCCTTTGCGCTAATATCCGTTACAATCGTATATCGTAATAGTGCGATAATTGGTAAGGGAATACTAAATTGAATCACGATGTTCATGGACGAATAACGGGTTGGCGGATCACATTGATAAAATCAATCTTGTGTACATTATGTGGGTTGTTATTATGGCTGGCATTGATTGCGCAAGCTCATGCTGCCGATGCCCCCCTCGTTGTTGCGGCACACACGCATTCGCCTAAAAACCTAGCCCCAACACTATTGCCTAATTCGGATCTGACCCTAATATCCAGTCAAGAGCTTGATACGGTTGTGAACCAAGCGCTACAGACTTTCTATACTCCTGGTGCTGCAGTCGCTATCGTGCATGATGGTAAAATTGTGCATGCCAAAGGTTATGGCAAACGCCATATCGAAGACAACTTAGCGGTTAATCAATATACCTATTTTCGTATTGCTTCAACGACTAAAGCATTCACTGCTGCGACCATGGCTATCTTAGTGGATGAAGGTAAAATTGCATGGAGTGATAAGGTATCCGACCATTTACCTGAATTCAAATTATCCAATCCCTATGTCACTGCTGAATTTACTATTTTAGATTTGTTTACACACCGCAGCGGTCTTGTGGGTGGCGCAGGTGATAGTATGCTGTGGCCTGAACCATCGGGTTTTACGCGTAAAGAACTCATTCATAATCTACGTCACTTAACCCCCGCTTATAGTTTTCGCTCAACCTATGCGTATTCGAATGTGATGTATATTACCGCCGCCGAAATTGTTGCCAAAATTAGTGGTATGCCGTGGTCACAATTTTTACACGAACGCATTTTTTCCCCACTCAATATCCAATGTTACGGTGGTGCTATGCCTAACACCGCCCTTGCAAATGTCGCGTTAAGTTATGGACACGATGATGAGCGAGGGATCTATGCGATCCCACGTAATGGCATTTATGGTTCAGAGATACTTTCCGCAGCCGCTGGCGGGGTCGTGTGTAATGCGCAAGGTATGGCAGTTTGGTTACAAGCATTGCTTAATGACGCGATGACAGTCAAGGGTGAGGCACTATTTTCGACCGAACAACTTGAAGAAATGTTTACATCACATGTCCCTTTGTATATTTCGACGCATGCGAAACAAACGCATCGAACACATTTTAAAAGTTATGCCATCGGCTGGCGTAAAGAAAATATCTACGGATATGAAATGATCTCCCATACCGGAACGCTCTCTGGTTATCAAGCCTATGTGGCAATGATCCCTGAGCTATCCTTAGGCGTGGTAGTGCTCAATAATGGTTCAAACTATGGCGTGCGCTCTGCCATTATGCAAGCGGTCATTAAATCAGTGATGCCCGAATCACCTGACATCGACTGGGTACAGCATTATGTTGACTATCAAGATGAACAAGAAGCGCGGTATCTCGCTCGCCTACTTCCTGAACCAATCGGCAGTGGGATTATGTTACTACCCGTCGAAAACTATTTAGGCACGTTCAACGATCAATGGTTTGGTAAAATTACATTGTGGGAAAATGCTCAAGGTACGTTGCGCTTTAAAAGTCAAAAAATGCCGACGTTGAAAGGCGATCTAGAAGCATTCGGCGAACACTCTTGGCTCGTTCGTTGGGACAATCAAAATGCCGCTAGTGATGCATTTATCCATTTTGATGTGCGTCCAGATCATTCTATTAAAGGGTTATCTATGTATCCTTACACGGCCAAAGAGATCGTCAACCACGAATACCGTGATATGTATTTTACACCTTGGTCCGAAAACGTCATACCGATAGTGCAAGGTGTAGAATAGATTTTGAACGGGTTATTGTCTTGCGTTATTGCTACCAAGTATAAAAATTATCAAGGATATCGAGCCGCTTTACAGGTTCGTCAATTCAGCCCCATTTTGCTATGTATATTGATTGGATACCTATGCATTAAGACATTTCCGGTATCGGCGAATCAAACTCTTACCCCTGTACCCATTGAACTGACGTTTATACCTGCCATACCCAACGAGATTAATACTAATATCAACATTTCATTAAGTGCGATCAATGGCTTAGTCCAATGTTCAGATATCAGTGAACTGGCTATAAATCAGGTGCAGCAAGCGATAGGTAAAACGATTATTCAATCCGCGCATAGTTTTGGGTATTTTGCTGCACGGGTGGATACCATCAGTCTACCTGAGCCGCAGGCATGTCATGAGTGGAACGTCGCGATTAATTTGGGTAGACAAGCGCAAATTGCAGATATCGCCTTGAACATCACCGGTGAATTAAGCGAATCAACCGAATTAAGTCTCTTAACGACTCAGTTTAAAAAGAAACTCAACACGCCATTTCAACAAGCTCAATACCAAGGTTTTAAAGATAACTTTTATTCCCAAGCGATTGCCCAAGGCTATTTCGATATCCATTTTCAACAGCAGAGTGTGACCGTTAATGCGGATAATCAGTCGGTTAACATCGCATTACAAATCGCATTAGGTGAGCGCTACACTATTAGACAATTTGTGATTGATGAAAGTATTTTAGAAGCCAATGTTGTTGCAACGGTTTCAGATATTAGTATCGGTGATAATTATTCGCTTAATGCCCTTAATACACTAACGAATGATCTCAAACAAACGGGATACTTTACCTCGTTACAAGTTCGCCCTGACCTCAAAGATCGCAGTAACAATCAAATTGATATAGAAATTAACGGCGTTGAAAAAGCGAAACATTTTGTCAATTTTGGGATTGGCGTCAGCTCTGATGAAGGCCCGCGAGTGAGTGTGGATTGGCGTCGCCCTCGGATCAATCAATCAGGGCATAGTTTGCGTGCTTCACTCAAAGCCTCACTGGTTGAACAATCATTAGTTTCAACCTATAAAATCCCTTACGGTAACCCAAACACACAATATTTAGCCCTACAAAGTGGCTTAAAACACATCGACCGCAATGATAGCAAAAGCAATACTGTGACTTTGGGTGCGCAACGTTTTTTTGATATGGAAAAACGCACAGGACAACGCCTATTAAAAAGCTGGCAGCCTAGCTTGTTTGTTCGCTATGAATACAACTCGTTTACTCAAGGTAGCGACGATCAAATTAATAATCAATTGTTATTTGTTGGTGGCAGCATTACTCGCTTACGCATTGATCATCCATTATTTCCGACGACTGGAGATCGCCAAAGTTTAACCTTAGAAACGGCGCAATCTGCATTAGGCAGTGACATCTCGATTTCACGTGTGTTATCCAGTAGTGCATGGCTTCGCCCCATTGCTGATTTAGGTTGGAGCGTGAGTAAAATCAAAGTGGATTATTTACGTACTGATAGCTTTGCCCAGACTCCCAGTACATTGCGCTTTTATGCTGGCGGCGACCAAAGTGTTCGCGGGTTTGGTTACGAGGCAATTTCACCCGTAGATAGCGATAATGAGGATACTGGCGCAGATTCGTTAGTTGTATTATCACAAGAGTTTATTACGCCAATTTCAGAATCATTCCGTGTGGCAGCATTTGTGGATACCGCTTGGGCAAAGAGCCCTGATGATGAAACCAAAGCGATAGGTAGCGGATTAGGTCTTCACTGGCAATCGCCTGTCGGTCCTATTCGAGTGTATCTTGCACGGGGTAAAAATGATGCAGAAATGACCTGGCGCCTACACTTAGTCATGGGACCCATTTTATAATGAGACGCACATGGATCAAACGGACGCTATTTTCTTTACTCGCCATTCTCATCATCATATTGGCGCTGCCTGTAGCAATATTGAATTCCACTTGGGCGCTTAATTTCGCCACCAAACAATTGAATGCGTTGGATAATATTGCGATGACTTATCAAGAAGGGACGTTGTTTGACACGTTAACCTTTAGTGATATTGAGATCACCCTACCCGGTTGGGACATTACCGTGAAGCAACTAAGCACCGGCTTAAGTTTAGATTGTGTGTGGGAAAAACGATTGTGTGTGACTTCACTTCACGTTATGAGCCCATTGATTACACAAGTGCCTGATACCCCCGTCATCGAAACGGCTGATCCGAACGCATCTCGAGCTAATTTGCCCTTCCCTGTTGATATTAACCAAATTAAAATTGCTGATTTAAGCGTAAAATTATTAGATGAGACAGCCTTATCGACGGCGCTAAATATTCCCCATGTAGGCCTTAAGGCAGGGACGACCTCACAGGTGTGGTTAGATATTGCAGCATTGGCGATTGATATTCCGTTTTTACGTGTTGAACTCCCTATCACAGCAAATGTTCCAGCGACAAATGTCGCTAAAAGCGCTTCTCAAACAAAAGCACTCGCCGATACGCCGGCTCAGCCCATTAATGCTATGATTAATACGTTGCATCAACAAATCATCGCTATTGCACCACAATATACCGACATAGTGACGCAGTGGCAGGCACTCATGGAGGCGCCACAACCCTGGCTTCAAGCGCAAGCTCCGATTACAATTCCGATTAATCTTGAAACCATGACTCTCAATATTGACGCTATTACCCTAAGCAATGTAGCAGGTGATTTGCATCTTTCAGATTTAACATTAGCGACATTGACTAGTTTAACCCCCGCAGGGATCAATAGTGCTATCGACTTAACCCATCCCCGCTTTTCATTTAACAGTCAGTTTGCATTAGCACGAGATTGGACGCATCAGATTGATTCGACTCTAGCATGGCAAGCAATTAACTTAGCCGAACCATTAGTTAACTTGTCCATGCAGGCTGGTTCACTGACACTCAAAGGTGACATCAGTCAATGGCGATTAGCTAGCCAAGCAAATATTAAACAGCTCCACATGGCTGAATTGCAACTCACCGATTTACAATGGCAATTTAACGCCCAAGGGGATCAAAAAGGTATTACGATAAAACCTTCAACTCTAAACTATGGACCTCATGCTGTCGGTTTTGAAGGGCTAATACCGACAAAGAGCACGGCAAAATTAGGCTTAGCAATCAAGTACACAACCCAAGAGCCTGAAACGATTCACGCTACGGTTGCCTTACAAGGAAAGTTAATCAGCCCTACATTAACAGGTCAAATAACCGTCAAGGATGTGCAACAAGCAGAAGTTAATCTGCATAGATTAAATGTTGATTTTGCCGGTGACTTTACATCCTTAAATGCACAAGTCGCTGCGAATTGGACGCATCCTAATACAACCTACACAGACCAAAACCAATCTCTACAATTGCTCACTGGGCAATACTCACAATCATTGTCTTTTGCGGTGTCGCCTCAGGATATCCTCGTTACATTACAGACTATGGGGGTAAATTCCCCACTCGGAAAATTAGTATTAGCGCCATACAGTCTTCGTCTTGTTCCTGGATATTTACGTTCAAGTAACGCAAACACACCGCATACCGACCAGGCTCTACTCAATATTGATCAATGGCAGCTGGCAATTCACAATAAAGCCGATACCGTGGTGGGGACATGGGAGATCCAACCCATTGAACTGGCACTAAATGATACCGTGAATGCGTATTTTAAAGACGACACCATGGCGCCGATAGCGATAAATATTACGACGTTAAATATTCAGTCATTACTCAATTTAGCCAACCCCTTTTTAGCCAAACCCATTACCATCACCACGGATGCCAGTATTGATGGAGCCGCACAAATAGCGTTATCTGGCAGCGCTGTTGAGCCACAAATAGATATCACCGGTAACATTGGCGTGACACCCAGTGATTGGCAAATAACGCCTAAATTGGATGCGAGTATCACGCAAGCAAAAATCGATGTCGCAGCACAATATCGTCTATTTACAACGAACCAGCCATTGTCACTTAACTCCACCGGCACATTGGTAGGAGAAAAGTTAGGTGATATTCAATATCAATTAGTCATGGATGATAAGCTAACTTTATATACACAAGTAAAATCCGTTAACTTAGGCTTAGTCGCGCCATTTTTACCACAATTTAAACGCTTTACGGGTAACACGAGTGCAAATATAGCCTTAACCAAAGAAGCTCAATTACTTTCGTTGAACGGTATTCTCATTATTCCTGAGCTGAATGTAGAAATAGAACAGTTAGATAAAAGCGCCGTCACACCTCACGGTGACATCATCATTACTCAACAAGTTGAACAAGGCTTTAGTAATCCCAATGCGGCATTCACAGAAGCGCCTCTGGATCTGTTAGCTAATATTCGAGTGTTAATCGACCCTTTGCAAAAAAACACAGTCAAAGTATCGGGGTTTGATTTTTCAACCAACTTGCAAGGTAGTGTGGAATTTTATTTAGCAAAACAGCAACCTAGTGTGATTGGTACGATCGCGTTACATAATGGGCAATATCAAGCTTTCGGTCAGGATTTGCTGATCCGTAACGGACAATTAATTTTTAATGGCCCAGCGAGTCTTCCGTTTATTCAGTTAGAGGCGATCCGTAACCCTAAAAACATGAACGGCAATGTGATCGCTGGATTAAAAATATCTGGTCTTGCTAACCAGTTAGATGCCCAATTATTTTCTGAACCTATGTTAGAAAACCCCAATATTTTATCGTATTTGATTCGCGGCAAAGATCTCAACGATGATGCCCAAGAAGGAAATTCAGTATTACTCACCAATGCGATATTAGGATTTGGCTTAGGCAAATCACAAGAGGCGATTTCTGAATTTGGTGATAAGATAGGGGTACAAAATTTACAGCTATCCACTCAAGGACAAGGGGATAATGCTCAATTAGGGATCACCGGTCAATTGAATGAGCGGTTATCAGTGGAATATCGAGTCGGTGTGTTTAATGCGATTGCAGAGTTTGGTTTACGCTATCAGTGGTTACCTAATTTATATGTCGAAGCGACCAGTGGCGCAGAAAATGCGTTGGATGTGTTTTATCAGTTGTCTTGGGGGACGCGTGAAATCACTCCTCCTGCACCTGAGTTCCCCCAGCCTGAAAAACTACCCAACAACTAATCTAACGCATTCTCCAACCTCGAGTCGTCCATCATGAGACGCTTTTCTTTAAAGGTATTTGCGCAAGTATTATCGCTAAAACATACTCGGCAGGATCTGAATGGCCTTGTTCTAACGCACAACTAATGATGCGTTGTTTGAGTTGACGATCGAGTTTGATGGTCAAACGCGCATCAACTAAACATAACGTCCCACTTTTGGCGATATACGTTGATTGTGATTTCAAATGCCATTCCTTTTAATCTCTAAGTAATGACGACACAATACCAAATAAAACGGTTATTGAGACCTGTTCACTCGACCAGTTTTGAAGTCTATCACCTTAGCGTTTTCATCAAATCGGATAAGAAAAATATCCCCATAGTCGGATTCTTGTAAACTAATTTGTTGACCGGATAAAGTATTAACCAAAAACGGAGTCGTATTGCTATGCCCAACCACTAGGGCATCATGTCCAAGTAAAGCTAACTGTTGCGCAAAGTCCTTTAGTTGACGAGGATCATAGTATGTCACTGTCAAACCCTGTTCTAACGCAGTAGGCAATGCACTTTGTAATGTTCTTTTGTACTGTGTCGAAAACACACTTTTGATTGGCTGCTGTCCGAGTAATCCCGCTAAATTTAAAGCACGCCGTTGGCCATCTGCGCTCAAAGGTGGATCATTAGAATGGGACTTATCTGGACTTGTTACTTTTTCAAAATGCCGAACAAAATACACCGTATGAGCTTGCACAGCAACGCTGACTAGACTTAGACCAAAGCAGAGCGTAACAACCATGAGAATTGCTTGAACGTTAATTGCTTTCATTGTTATAACGTTACTTGGACAGCAGCGGTAACGGCTAATCCCTTGTTAATCGCATCTTGAGTATCAACACCGCGAGCTAATGCCACCCCCATTCTTCGTTGCCCAGACACCGCTGGTTTTCCAAATAAACGCAGATCGGTTTGCGGTTGACTCAATGCTTGCGTTAAACCACTAAAGCAAACTTGTGAACTCTCTCCCTCGACTAACAATGCGACTGAAGCACTCGGTCCATAAAAACTAATATGCGGGATAGGCAAACCCAAAAATGCACGCACATGTAAGGCAAATTCAGATAAATCTTGTGAAATTAACGTGACCATCCCCGTATCATGAGGACGCGGAGACACTTCACTAAAATACACATCATCCCCTTTGATAAATAGCTCAACACCGAATAATCCACGTCCACCTAGCGCATCCGTGACTTGCTGTGCAATCTCTTGTGAACGCTCTAACGCGAGTGCCGACATTGCCTGAGGTTGCCATGATTCGCGATAATCACCATCGGCTTGGCGGTGACCAATTGGCTCACAAAAGTGGGTTCCTTGCACTGAGCGTACCGTTAACAATGTGATTTCATAATCAAAATCAACGACCCCTTCGACAATCACTTTACCTTTCCCTGCACGTCCCCCTTCTTGGGCATAATCCCAAGCAGCATCGATATCGGCAAGGCTGCGGAGCATACTTTGCCCTTTGCCTGACGAGCTCATAATGGGTTTGACAATACACGGCAGACCAATGGTCGCAATCGCAGCGACAAACCCAGCTTTATCATCTGCAAATGCATACGTTGAGGTCGGTAAACCCAGTGTTTGAGCCACTAACGTGCGGATCCCTTCACGGTTCATCGTTAAATGAGCAGCTCGGGCGCTAGGCACGACATTAAAACCTTGTTGCTCTAAATCCAGCAAGGTTTGCGTGGCTATCGCTTCAATTTCAGGGACAATGAAATCTGGTTTTTCAGCTTCAATAATCGCCTGTAATTTAGCGCCATCGAGCATCGATACTTCATAACTGCGATCCGCAACTTGCATCGCAGGAGCATGTGTATAGCGATCAAGTGCAATCACTTCACAACCTAAGCGCTGCGCAGCTATCGCGACTTCTTTACCTAACTCGCCACTCCCGAGTAACAATACTTTAGTGGCGGTGCTTGAAAAAGGGGTGCCAATGGTAACGGACATACTGTCTCCTGATTTTATTACTGTATTTTGGGCAAACAACATTGTTTGAATTTTTTACCTGAGCCGCAACAACAGGGATCGTTGCGTTTAGATTTTACCGCGCCATTTCCTGCTAGCATCACACCATCTCGATAAAACCATTGCCCATTTTCTTGGACAAAAGTTGAACGTTCATGTAAGCAATACAAACACTTAGCTTCACTGTAGAATACGTTAAACTCAACTTCTCCATAAAACTGGCCTGCATCATTTGTGGATTGTGGTAATATTTTTGTATCAAGGACTTGTAATGCTATCCAAGTCGTTTGTGCGGCACTGTTGGCTATATCAGAAACCGTTAAGTTTACACGTTCAGCACTGGCATATGTGGCGACAATATAATCATATAAACCAAGCGCATAAGCACTGTAACGCGAACGCATCAATGCTTCCGGTGTCGATGTAATGGCAGTGCCCTGATGCAACGGCTGACAGCATTGTTGATACGCTGTCGCACAAGCGGGACAGGCAGCTGTCGGCGCGATAACTGCACAAGCACGCTTAGCAAGCGCAGGTTGAGTAGTACTAGTTGGCATAATTATAAACATTAAAAACGCGATAATATCGTTCTATCATAAGCTAACTGATAGCGAAACGACACAATATTTAAGGATCAGTGAGTTGAAAATCATCCACACATCAGATTGGCATTTAGGGCAAAGCTTCATTAATCAATCGCGTAAACATGAGCATGCTTCATTTTTAGCATGGTTAATTGCGCAAGTGCAAACCCAAGAAGTAGATGCCGTCATTGTTGCGGGTGATATTTTTGATACAACCACACCACCGAGCTATGCGCGTGAAATGTACCACCAGTTTGTTAACCAGTTGCATGCCCTTAATTGCACATTAGTATTGTTAGGTGGCAATCATGATTCAGTCGCAATGCTCAACGAATCCTTGCCATTATTACGCGCTTTAGGTACGCATATGATCCCAAATTCATTAGCAACGCCAGCAGAACAAATCGTGTCCCTGAGCAATCGCCAAACCGGTGCTATTGAGGCGATTGTGTGTGCGATTCCTTTCTTACGACCGCGAGATTTAGTGGTGGCCCAATCCGGTGAAGATGATTTATCCAAGCAAGCTCGATTTAAGGCGGCGATTACTGATCATTATGCCAACGTGTATCAAGCTGCGTTAGATACACGCAAAACATTGGGATTAACTATTCCAATTATTGCCACTGGCCATTTAACCGCGGTGGGGATTCAACCCAGTGAGTCAGAGCGATCTATCTATGTTGGAACGCTTGAAAACTATCCCAAAGAAGCCTTTCCACCGGCAGATTACACGGCATTAGGACACATTCATCGCCCTCAAGTGGTCAGTAACAGACAGCATATCTATTACAGCGGCTCGCCTATTGCATTAAGTTTTGATGAATTAGGGGTGGATAAACGCGTGCTGCTGGTCGAGTTTGCAAACACGCCAGATGGTGTGCACGTTAACCATGAACCCCAGTTTACGCCCAAGCTCACGTCAATCCCCATTCCTCGTTTTCAACCGATGCAAGAGTTACAAGGCAAAATAGACGAGATCAAGGCGCAATTATTGACGTACCCCTTAGTCAGTGAGGCTGGAACTGCCTTACCAACATGGTTGTTGATTAAACTCACCGATGCAAACAGTATTCAAAATGTGGCCAATACTATTGCTGAGTTTGCCCAAGACCGGCATGTGGTGATCACCAAAATCATGCGTATCCGTTCACCTCAAGAACAAGCCTTGCGCACCCAACATAATGAGGTGCTCACGCAACTCACCCCTAGTGATGTTTTTGCCAAGCGGCTTGAAAGCGAAACAGAACTCAGTGACGCACAACGAGCCCAGCTCAATAGCACCTTTCATGACATTATCAGCAAAGTCACGACAGGCACTCCTCTTGACGATGTGACGGTTTCAGAGGAATCATTAATATGAAGATCCTCAGTGTATTAATTGAAAATTTAAACTCGCTGCAAGGTAAATGGTATATCGATTTTACGACGCAAGCATTCGTCGATAATGGATTATTTGCGATAACGGGTCCAACCGGCGCAGGCAAATCGACGATTTTAGATGCGATTTGTATTGCGCTTTATCATGAGACACCACGCTTATCGAGTTTAAGTAAAACCAACGCAGAGGTCATGAACAAAGATAAAGGCTATTGCAGTGCAGAGGTTCGATTTGAGGTGCAAGGTCAAATTTATTTGGCTAAGTGGTCGATTCGTCGCTCTAGAAATCGTGCGGATGGCAATCTGCAAGCACCAACGGGCACCTTGACCTGTGAAACGACGCAAACAGATATCACGACCAAACTCAGTGATAAAGTCCCAGCGGTAGTGGCTCTCACCAAACTCAATTTTAAACGTTTTACCAAATCGATGATGCTATCTCAAGGGGAGTTTTCAGCGTTTTTGAATGCTGGAGATAATGACAGGTCGGAGTTACTCGAACAATTAACGGGTACCGAAATTTATTCGGATATTTCTAAACGCGTATTTGATGAACACAAATTTCTCAAACAAAAAATGGCTTTACTCACCACAGAACAATCGGCCAAAGACATATTAAGTGACGCCGACAAAACTCAGTTAGTCGATGATATCGCCTCGACTCAAACGCAATTTGCAGCAAATAACACACATTTAGAAAAATTAGTGGCGCATCAATACTGGTGGCAGCAACATACTCAATACTCGATAGCACTCCATGAGGCTAACCATCATCTAACTGAAGCGAACACAGCTAAATCTGAACAGCAAGATCAATTGGCTCAACTTAACCTTGCCCGACCTGCGCACAAACTAACCCCATTATTCACTCGCCAAACGGAACTTCAACAACGATGTGATTTGTTACAACTAAGGATCAAGGAGCAGCAAGACCAACTGCCAGCATTGAACTTAGAACTCACCGATGCAGAATCAGCATTAAAGCAAGCTAATGCTGACTATACCCAGCAATTAGCCCGACAAACCACACTGAACCAATTAGTGAATGAACAGGTTATTCCGCTGGATACAAATATTGCTGCTCAGCATAAACAAGCAGCTAAATTTGCTGCCGAGCTGGCCAAAACAAATGAGATTATTGCTAAGACGAATAAAGATTTACAAACGGATCAGAGTGCATTAACGCATCTCAAATCTCAACTTAAGGATATGGATGAGTATTTAGCTAAGCACGTCGCAGACGGCTTACTGGCTGAACATATTGGTGTGTGGAAAGTAGAATATCAATCGTTACTGACTCTAATGGACTCTTTTACCAACGACTCAAAGCAATTACAATGTGTTCATGTCAATGGTGTGCGGATGGGTTCAATTGATGACGTACAAAGCGCTATAACCAAAGCCGTAGCGGATTTAGCCATTGCGGTAACGTTAAGTGCCACGAATACGTCGAGTGATTCTCATGACAACTCATCGCCCGCACTTTTATCGCCCATAAGTGCAATCCTGGATGAATCAGCCGATATCTCGCTGGAGACACTGGCGACTTGTATTCATTTTTATCAATCGCAAATCAAACTCGAACAAGAGTTATTGCGCTTATACGGTCAATTGAATGATACACAAACGTCTTATCATACGTTAACGCTTGATCATGACATTCTGCAAAGCACATTACTTCAACAACAAACGCAGCTCCCGATTTATACGCAACAAGCGCAATCGGATAAGACCATTCTTGAGCTTGCCAAAAATAATATGTCGATGCAGCAGCAACTTGCCACATATAGTCAGCAATTAACCGACCTGGATAATTGCCCGCTATGTGCTAGTACTGAGTTTGGTGATTATGAGACGTTACATTTGCACACTAATGAACAAGCTAAGGACGGCTCGTTTGCGCAACAATTAGCGCAGTATCAAACGGCACAACAAAAAAGTAGCGATGCCCTTAATCACTTAACGCAAAACATTAAAACCCAAGAGATAATGTTGCATAAAAACCTGACAGAGCAAGATGCATGTTCCGCCAAAATACATGAATTAGAAACCCAGTGTATCGCAGGCGCAATCAAACTTGGCATCCATCTTCACTCGAAACAAGTCGAGCAATTACATCAATTACCAGCGCAATTGAACGCATTTGATTCTATAAGAGAAGCCCTAACACAGCTGCATCAATGTATTGACTTGGCAAGTAAACATCATGCGTTAGCCAAGCGTTCGACAGAGGTAACGCAACAACAAAATAAGATATTAGCAGCCGTTCATCAAGTTGGTTTTATTCAACTAGAGAGCATTGATACTGAAGGCATATTTGCAGCATGGTTAAATCAAAAAAGTAACGATTTAACTCATTGGCAAGCCCAACAGAGTCAGCAGGTGAACATCACTAAATCGATAAGCGAGATGACATCGCGTATTGCGCTTAATCAGCAAATCGTTACCGAAGCCATCAAAGTTAACGCGCAAACGCATGCAGAAGCGACAGTATTGCAAGATGAATTGACAGCAAATCAAACACAACGCCATGCCTTATTTGGCAGCCAAGATCCCAAACAAGCCATGCATGATATGCGCTTACTAATCGAAGGATCCAATACCCATAAAAACACGCAATTATCCAAACAACAAACCTTAGCCACTAAGCTTGCATCTCTCAATACTGCTATTTCAAAAGACAGCGAAGCGCTAGACCAAGAACATCTAAAGCTCATCTTAGCACGAACCCAGTTTGATGAAGCGTTACAAGCAAGTGTCTTTGCCTCTGAGGCTGAGTTTACTCAAGCATGTGTCAGCGATGGGCTCTTAGAACAGTTAATCGAGTTAGAAACCACGATCAATACCAAATTGGCAGAAGCCACGTCGGTACTCAACCAGGCTAAGAAAAATTTACAACAACACCTCGCCGTCGAACAAGCTCAATATTATCAAACCATCCCCTCTGCTCAGGTTGATGAACAATTAACTCACCAACAGCAGAAATTTGCCACAATCAACGAACAATTAGGTCAGCTAAAAGGTCGGTTAGCCGAGAACGAAAAGCGCGAGCTTGCTATCAGCAAAATTAAAACGCAGATTGACGCGTTGCATGAGGAAATACAAACTTATGGCTATTTGGATGAATTGATCGGGTCGTCTGACGGCAAAAAATTTCGCAAATTTGCGCAAGGCTTGACCTTAGATAATTTGATCTATTTGGCCAACCTTCAATTAGTCGATTTTGATGGACGTTATGAGCTCAAACGCAAAGACAATCAATCTTTAGATATGGTGGTGGTAGATAGATGGCAAGGCGATACGGAGCGTGATACTCGCACCCTATCGGGTGGTGAAAGCTTTTTAGTAAGTCTGGCATTAGCGTTAGGTTTATCAGACTTAGTCAGCCAAGAGATCTCAATCGATTCACTCTTTTTAGATGAAGGATTTGGTACGCTGGATAGCGATACCCTAGATACCGCATTAGATGTGTTAGATACACTCAATGCAAAAGGTAAAATGATTGGTGTGATATCGCATGTTGAGGCGATGAAACAGCGTATTCCTCTACAAATTAAAATCACTAAACAGAGTGGATTAGGGATCAGCACCTTAGATGAACAATATCGTTATACAGAGACTTCACTAAAATCGTTGCTTTCAGCGCAATGATGCGCGATATTAGCGCCTTTGTGACAATGCTTAGTCATCACTAGCATTGGCTTACCGTGTTTTAGATGCTTGCAACAGTACACAATAGGAATTTTTAATGGATGTTTCGCACATGATGAATGAGATCATTCACACATTACAATCTTTGGCCTTCGATCTAGGTATCCTGTCATTCTCGTTATATGACATTATCCGAGTCTGTTTGATTGGTTTAGTTGTTTTACTGATCGCTCGGCTCATCAATAACTACGGCAAAAAACTAATCAAACGTCAAAAACACCTTGATGTCCGCACCAAAGAAGTACTTAGCAAAGTATATGAAGTGATCATCTTTTGTATTGTCGCATTGATGCTACTTAACATATTGGGGATCAACCTGACTACTCTCGCCGTCTTTGGTGGTGCAGTCGGTGTCGGTTTAGGGCTCGGGTTACAGTCTATTGCCTCAAACTTTATCTCAGGGATCATCATCCTGCTCGATAATTCGATTACGATTGATGATTACATTGAAATTAATGCTGACCAAAAAGGCTTTGTTCGCGAGTTTCGCATGCGTTACACCGTATTAGAAACCTATGACGGAAAAGATATTGTGGTCCCGAATGAAACATTTATTTCCTCCACCTTCATCAATTGGTCTCACAAAGATCCAAAACAGCGTTATCGCGTCGATTTTTCAGTGGCTTACGACACTGACGTCCGTGCGATGGTTGAGTTAATTAAAGAGGCGGTGGGCGCGCACCCGCAAGTGATCAACGGCAACAAGTATCCGATTGAAGAACGACCTGATTGTGAGATAGATAGTTTTGGTGATTCGGGGATCAATATGTTTGTTGAGTTTTGGATTTTAGGTATTGATGATGGTAAAAATCGTGTTGGTGGAGATTTAAACCTGATTATTCTTGAAACACTCAAAAACAATGGCATTGAAATTCCATTCCCACAACGTGAAGTTAAAATCATTTCGCAACCTGCGCCATAACTCGACGCACGTTGCTTTGATCGACTTAGCTTTGTGTCGCTTAGGTTTGCGTTTATCTAAAAACGTTGTTGACCGTTCACCCAGGTTTGTAACACTTTGGTGTCACGGATTAAATGCGGGCTAATCGCAAAGATATCTCTATCAATCAGAATGAAATCTGCTTTTTTGCCCACTTCTAATGTACCGATATCCTTATCTTGAAAACCGGCATACGCGGCGTCTAAGGTAAACCCTCGGAATGCTTGAGCTAGCGTTACACGTTGTTCCGCCACCCAACCATCAGCAGGTTGTTGCTGCGCATTTTGGCGGGTCACTGCTGCATGTAGTCCATGAAATGGATTGGCAAGTTCAACAGGGAAATCCGAGCCAAACGCGATACGCGAACCTTGTTTAAGAAACGTTTGCCACGCATACGCCCCTTGTAATCGGGCTGCACCAAGGCGATCTTCTGCCATATTCATGTCACTGGTGGCATGCGTCGGTTGCATGGATGGAATAATGCCATATTGCTTAAACAACGGGATATCCTCAACTGCAATCACTTGCGCATGTTCAACCCGATGACGTTCAGTATTTTCTGGAAACTCGCCAAATGTCTGGGCAAATTGTTTTAAGGCTAAGCGATTGGCACGATCCCCTATGGCATGGTAATTAAGCTGAAAATCTGCACCTAAAATCGTCCGAAACACCTGCGGTAACTCTTCTTGTGGTGTGACTAATAATCCATGATTATCGGGATCATCTGAATAAGGTGCTAATAATGCGGCGCCGCGACTGCCTAATGCACCATCACCATAGACTTTTACACTACGAATACTGAGCATGCCTGACGGATCAGAGAGATGACCTCGAGCAAGCATTTGTGCTAATTGAGGATCGGTCGCTGCAATCATTGCATAGATCCTCACTCCTAAGGCGTGCGCTTTAGCTTGGTCTTGATAAAACTGATAAACCGAATGGGGAATACCGGCATCATGCATGCTCGTAATGCCTACCGATAATAAATGTCGAGTCGCAGCATCCAATTGTGCAGTTAACGCCTCCTCGTCGGGCTGCGGTAATAATGCTTCGACTAAGTTCATCGCATTATCAATCAGTATGCCTGTGGGCTGACCTTGCGCATCTTTGACAATCTCACCACCGGCAGGCGATGTGGTGTCAGCAGTGATCCCCGCTAATGCTAATGCTTTACTATTAACCCAAATGGCATGACTATCGATACGTGAAAGCATAACTGGACGATTGGGTAAGGCAATATCTAACGCCGTTTTAGTCGGAAATTCAGGTTTATCCCATAGCACTTGATTCCAACCTCGACCGACAACCCATTGTTCGTCATTCGCACTGGCTTTTGCGACGAAACTCGTGACTCGTTGAATCGCCTCTTGCTCAGAGGTTGTCCCGCGTAAATCCGCTTCTAACAAATTTTGTCCCAACCCTAACATATGCCCATGCGCGTCAATCAAACCAGGGAGTAACGTTTTGCCTTGCCCGTCAATTCGCAGCGCTTCACTCGTCATATCGAGTTGGTTTCCAATAGCCAATATCCGGTCATCACGAATCAACATTTGGGAAAACGTCACTAACTCTCCCTGGTTATTTAATGTGTAACCATTAACATTACTGATCAGTGTCTGAGCAAGTGCCTTCTCAGTCGTGGCTGCACTGACCGTGCTCAGCCCTAACACCATACAGCCGACGGTGGCTATAATCTTGATAACCCGGTGATAGCCATTTTGATTATAATAATGATTCAATCCCAACATCCTTACTCACTCCTAATTTTCGTCTATTGTGCGGTTATTCATACACTCAGGCAAGTGCAAAATTAACCGCAGCTTGGGCATGAATTGCCGTCGTATCATACACAGGCACATCGGTATCACTGCTCGAAATTAATAGTGCAATTTCGGTGCAGCCTAAAATAACAGCTTGCGCCCCTTGCTGCGCTAACGCATCAATGATGCCTTGATACACACGTCGTGAAGTGTCATGTATTTGTCCGACACATAACTCATCATAAATAATATTATGTACCAAAGTACGCTGCGCTGATGATGGCAAAACCACCTCAAGCCCAAATTCTTGAGTTAACCGCGATGTATAAAAATCTTGTTCCATCGTATAACGCGTCCCTAATAACCCGACTCGCGTAATACCATCGGCAATCAATTGTTGTGCGGTTGCATCTGCTATATGGAGTAAAGGGACCGATAATTGAGATTGGAGTTGAGGGGCTAATTTATGCATCGTGTTTGTACAAATAACCAGACAATCCGCGCCTGCTTGCTCTAATGATTGCGCCGCAGTGGTTAATATTTGCGCCAATGCAGCCCAGTTATCAGACTGTTGTAACGCGGCGATTTCTGCAAAATCAACGCTGTGCAAACATATCTTGGCTGAATGCAACCCACCTAACTGGGCTTTTACCCCTTCGTTGATGGCTTGATAATAGCTTACTGTTGATTCCCAGCTCATCCCGCCTAGTAGACCAATTGTTTTCATAATCCATTCCATGTGCTTTAATATATACAATCCAAGCATACACACCCGTCACCCTTTAGGACAGCTTTCATGCTTAATCAAATTCACTATCAATTTGCCACTGCTCCAGAGGCTAATCGTTTTTTAAACGAGTTAAAGCACTGGTCAAAAGGGCAAGTGAGTGCAAAACTATATAAGTCCTCGCGCAGTGTATCGGTGAGTTATGAAATTGATAGTTCAGGGTTTGATTATACTATCTCAGAGCTCGATGATTTAGCACAAACATATAATGGTGAAGAAATTTAATGGCGGTTGCAGCTGCATTACATATTTTGGTAAAAACCGAAAAACAAGCAAACGAAATCTTAGCGATGCTCAACAAGGGCAAACCTTTTGGCGTACTAGCAAAAAAATACTCCACCTGCCCTTCCGGTAAAAAAGGCGGTGATTTAGGCGAGTTTAGACGTGGACAAATGGTAAAACAATTTGATGATGTCGTTTTTAAAAAACCTATTTTGACCGTTCATGGTCCAGTGAAAACCAAATTTGGTTATCATTTAATTAAGACCTTGTATCGTAACTAAGTTATTTATTCCCTGACGAGCATTCAAATACGCAGGTAAATACAATTGCTCTTCTTGCAATTTACATCTGACCAATTGCGCAAGTGTTTTGATTTTTAATTTTTTCATCAGTTGTGAGCGATGCACTTCGACAGTTCTTTCACTGATCCCAAGATCCGCTGCGATCACTTTATTCATATCACCATTTGCCACACGAGAAAAAATTTGCCGTTCGCGGTCTGATAACAACCCTAACTTACTTTTTAATTCAACGGCTATCCACTGCTGTTTATGGCGGCTAGAGGCGATGAGTAATGCTTGATTGATCCGCTCGAGTAAATCTTGCTCCCTAAACGGCTTACGAATAAAATCGAGTGCACCTTGCCTCATCGCTTCCACAGCCATTGTTACAGTGACAAAAGTTGATTATCAGCATCCAGATCAACACATTGGTCACCATTTGCATGCACAATAATACCCAGCAGCTAAGAATTAAGGAATGATGAGAATGCCAACTGAATTTCAACAACAAATTATCGATAAAGCGATTCATGCCACTATGGCGCGGTTTAATTTATACCTAAATCCCTAAACCGTAAGTTTTGGTTGCCGCTTTAATTAACCAATAGACCTTAATCTAAGATATGACTACTTCGGGTTTTGATAAAAATGTTATATCATTTGTTTATTGAGAATTTATATATGCAAACTAAACAGACTATGACCAACCAATCTGCCAAAGACAGTATTAGAACGATCATTACCGCTATTCGCTCAGAAGAAAAGATCCTGCGTGCTAAGTATGCAGTTCTTGCGCATCAAAACATGCTCGGTATGGTCTTGATGTTAGTGTCATTAGGGGCATTAATTGGTTTAGGTAGTTTATATTATTTGGCAATAATACCGGCATGGTTGTGTATCGTGTTAGCTGCAATGGTGACGTCCATCTCGCATGAGTTGGAGCATGATTTGATTCATAATCAATATTTTGCCAAAAATCGCTGGGTACAAAATTTCATGATGTTGACGGTGTGGGTAATGCGTCCAAACACGGTTAACCCTTGGTTCCGTCGTAAAATTCATTTGCAACATCACATCGTGTCAGGCACAGATCAAGATCTAGAAGAACGTCTCGTTGGCAATGGCATCAAAAATCCATTCTTGCGAGCGTTGGTCATCGTTGATGGTTTGCTGGGGCTGTTGATCAACAGCAAACGATTCAGCAAAGAAATCAAAAACTTCAGTTTTTCTCGCGTGTTTAACGCTGGCTTTCCGATCACCACATCATACTTCATTGTTCTTTATAGCGTGATTGGTTTTCATCTTGCTGACTTGTTTTTACCTGTTGCCGCCAACGCACCTGCTTGGGCGTTATCTGTGATGAACGTGTTTGAGTTTTTGATGGTGGTATTGGTAGTGCCTAATATTATTCGCTCTAGCTCACTTAATTTTGTCACTTCATCTATGCATTACTATGGCGGCGTCAATAACGTGTTCGAACAAACGCATGTGCTGACGAGTCGGTTGTTTATGCCGTTTCACTTGTTTTGTTTTAACTTTGGCAAAACCCATACGATCCATCATTATGTCCCTAATCAACCGTTCTATATTCGCCAGCTGATCAGTGACAAAATCAATGAGGTAATGAAGCAACAAGGGGTGCGATTCAATGATTTCGCAAGCCTCAAAAACGCAAACGCGTATCCAAGCTCATAATTGACTAATAGACCAGATAAATGGGGTCAGATCCAAATAAATGGGGTCAGATCCAAATTAAATTACTGCGTAATTTAATTTGGATCTGACCCCATTTATCCCCCATTTATCCCCCATTTATCCTCCATTTATTTGAACCCAACATACACCGGCAAGGTAAAATAGAACTCCGATACAAAAGCTTCATGTTGCCGGTATTGCAGCCGCCCACCATGTGCTTCAATAATAGTTTTGGAAATCGATAATCCAATTCCCATACCATTGGGTTTGGTGGAAGAGAACGCATCAAACAACGTCGCTTGCATTTCTTTATCGACACCACCTCCGGTGTCTTTTACCGCAAACTTAATCAAAGTCGGGCTTGTATTTACTTGTAATAACTCAGTACTGATTTCAATAGTGTTGCCATGAGAGAATGCATGAGATTGCATCGCTTCCATCCCATTTCGCAATAAATTTAACAGCACTTGCTGGATTTGAACGAGATCAACATATATTTGGGTTGCAGTAGCACAATCGACACGTGTAATGGTGACCTGCCGTATGCGTGCATCCGACTCAATTAACTTTATTACGTCGCTAATGACGCTATTACTATCGACAATTTGCTTGAGGCGTTCCCCTTGATGCGTCATCATTTGCATGCGCTCAAGCACGGCACCGGCACGGCGAGAATGCGTACTTAATTGATCAAAAATATCCGGCAAGCGCTCATATTTTTGATTTTGACATAAATGTTTACCCGAGTGAGAAAACAAAGAAATTGCCGCTAACGGTTGGTTGATCTCATGCGCAATGCCCGCAGCCATTTCACCTAATGAATTTAACCGATCCATATAGGCCATATGCTCTACATGTTCGCGCATTTGATCTTCTGCCACTCTCTGTTGTGATATATCCGTAATAAACCCCTCTAAAATCAAACATTGATGCACCACTGAATAGACCGCCTCCCCTCGCTCCCAGACTAATTTGGTCTGGTTATCTTTAGTGATAATGCGATACTCTAATTCAAAAATAGATTGTTGCTCAACAGCGGTAGAGACGCAT
>JAQXDG010000063.1 GCA_029251505.1 Glaciecola sp.
ATGATCATCTGCAATTAAAAACGTGCTCATATTTATTACGTCCAATGGTGACATTCATTTGGTAATGGTAAAATATATCACTAATTGTAAAATATAATACATAAATTTCTTCAACCGAATAATAGGTTAATATGCCTCAAATAGACAAGTTATTTTCGACACATCTAAATAAAATCGCTGATTTTTCGTTCGATGAAAATGTCGCCGCTGTATTTCCTGATATGATCGCCCGTTCTATTCCTGGTTATCCATTGATGATTGAAAACATTGGTCGTCTGGCACGTCAATATTGCCAAGCTAATTCCACGATTTATGATTTAGGCTGTGCAACAGGTACGGCAACATTAAGTATGGCTAAACATGTTGCGGTGAATGATTGTCAGATTGTCGGACTTGATAATTCGCCTGCGATGGTTAAACAATGCCAACAATTTGTGAGTCAATACCACCACCCTTGCCCGGTGAAAATAGAATGCGCGGATATTACTACTTTTATGTATCAACCTAGTAGTGTCATATTAATGAATTTCACATTACAATTTTTAGCACCTGAACATCGCCAAGCTATGCTCCAACGTATTTATGATGCATTATTACCTGGCGGAATTTTGATCCTTTCTGAAAAATTTACGCATGATAATGAGTTGGGTAATGAACTACTGATCAATTTGCATCACCAATTTAAAGGTGATAATGGGTACAGTGATTTAGAGATCAGCCAAAAACGTACAGCACTCGAGAACGTCATGTTAACTGATTCAATGGCGACTCATACCTCACGCTTAGAAGCGGTGGGTTTTGCAAATATCATACCTTGGTTTAGTTGTTTTAATTTTATGTCATTGGTTGCGGTCAAATAAGGATACCCTATGCATTACCACTTTAGTGAGTTGTTATCTAAGTTAGGCACCCTTGGATTAGCGCAATGGCATTATGAATTACCGAGTCGCTTAGGTGAATGGGAAAAAGCCGCTCGCCATGGTAACGCCACTAAATGGCACAAACTTATTGATAAGTTACCCAAAATTACGACGCAGTCAGCTTCGTTAGGCTCAACGGTTACCCTTAATCAACCAGCCATCAGCGACTATGAGCAAAAAGTATTTACTGGTTTGTTACAGCAATTTAAGCCTTGGCGCAAAGGACCCTATCATATTTTTGGTGTCGACATTGATACTGAATGGCGCTCTGATTTTAAATGGGATCGCATCGCACCCCATATTTCCCCTTTAGCTAATCGTAACGTGCTGGATGTAGGCTGTGGCAGTGGCTATCACATGTGGCGTATGCTTGAACAACAAGCCAAATGCGTGGTAGGTGTTGATCCTACAGAATTATTTTTCAATCAATTTTTGATTTTAAAACGCTACTTACCCTCTGAGCCTGTGTATTTCATTCCATTAGGGATTGAAGATTTACCGGTTAGTCAGGCCTTTGATACGGTATTTTCAATGGGGGTGTTTTACCATCGACGTGATCCTATTTTGTTTTTACAACAACTCAAAGACCAACTTGTCTCTGGCGGTGAACTGGTGTTAGAAACACTCGTTGTACCTGGATGTGAACAAACAGTGTTGGTCCCTGCTGATAGGTATGCACAGATGAGTAATGTGTGGTATTTGCCAAGTGTGAAAGCATTGACCTTGTGGTTATCAAAGGTCGGCTTTGTCAATATTCGTGTCGTCGACATTGACCAAACTAGCACGGATGAGCAGCGTAAGACCGAATGGATTGAAGGTCAATCTTTGGTGGATTTCCTTGATCCTAATGATCCTAACTTAACCATTGAAGGTTATCCAGCACCAACACGTGCAACGGTGATTGCTAACCGCAAATAACCATCAATCCCCCTTAGTTGCACAGTGTTGCAATTATTGGCATACATCTTGTGTATAGATATATATGAATTATCGACAAGATGTATGCAATCACTATGTATGACGCCTTTTTAGCGGTGCACCAGCTTTCACCCTCGTATATTGAATCTGCACAACAATGGTTCAACCCGATAATTACCGATTTGATTAAGCACACAAATAGTGCGACGCCATTATTTGTTAGTATAAATGGATCACAAGGTTCAGGTAAAACAACGCTCGCTAGTTATTTAGAATATACGTTAACTCATAAGCACAATAAACGTGTTGTTGTCATGTCTATTGATGATTTTTATTATGACCAACAAACGCGTTTGCAACTTTCCAACACGGTACATCCATTATTAAAGACACGAGGCGTCCCAGGCACACATAATCTCAAGTTGTGGCAATCAATTATGAATGCACTCACTCTCGGCCAACATTGTCTTATTCCTAAATTTAATAAAGCGGCCGATAATCCTTATCCTCAAGAACAATGGCAAGTAATAACAGGTAAAGTCGATATTGTAATCATCGAAGGTTGGTGCATGCAGATCCCACCACAGTTAGATGAGATGCTTACTCCTGCGGTTAATCAACTTGAACAACTACAGGATCCTGATTTAGTATGGCGTCGTTTTGTGAATCACGCATTAGGTGAGTATCAAACATTATTTCAACGTTTCCATTATCAAATTATGCTCAAAGCTCCCTCATTTGCAGTTGTGCATGGATGGCGATTAGAACAAGAACAAAAATTAGCCCAGCGCTCTATTGATATCGCCGATCACGCTTTAGCTATTATGAATGAGAAACAAATAGCTGATTTTATTGCCCATTACCAACGTTTAACTGAGCATGCACTTCAGGTATTACCCCCGTTATGTGACATTGTTTTTGCCCTCGACATGCAACGTCAAATCAAATCAGTACAACGCAATCAAGTCAGTTTTATTACTCAGCAAGCTTTACCGTTAATTTTTACCGATTTAGACGGAACATTGATGGACCATTTTAATTATTCGAGTGCACAGGCCTATCAAGCGTTGACTTATTGCCATGAACTTGAGATCCCCATCATTCCTACCACCAGTAAAACATTTGCTGAGCTACTGGTTATTCGTCAACAACTGAATCTCGATGGTCCATTTATTGTAGAAAATGGGGCTGCGGTATATATCCCTAAACACATTACGTTATCACTCAAAGATCGGTGTGAAGATAAAGGTAATTATTGGTGTTATTCCCTCGCCCCCAAACAAGCGAAATGGCTGGCGATTGTTGAACAGTTAAATACCGAATTTCATGGCGAATTTACACACTTCGAAGCGATGACAACGTTGGCATTAACCGCAGCGACAGGCTTAATATTTCCTGCGGCAAAGCTAGCAAAACAACGTGAATATGGCGAACCTATTTTGTGGCTAGGCTCTTCAGAGCGACGCGCGGCATTCATTATCCGTGCTACTGAATTGGGTGCTAGTCCGGTATCTGGAGGGCGATTTATTCACATCACAGGAGAAAGTAATAAAGCCACGGCAATGCAGTGGCTACTTGATCAATATCAGCGTCATTTTGTTGGAAAAGAATTTTTATCTATCGCTCTAGGGGATGGACCGAACGATATATCGATGTTGGAGCAAGCTGATTTTGCCTGTCAAGTGCGTTCACCGACACATCCATTCCCACCTTTGCAACGTGCTCTCAATGCACCGACTTACCAGACTAAATTAGATGGTCCGGCAGGATGGAACGAGTACATCACAACCTATATTCTAAAAATAACAGAGGAAATTCAATATGGCTGATTTTTATCAAAATGGCGTTATCACCACATTACATAACTTAGATGATCGCCCGATTACCGCCATCGAAGCAGAATTAACGCGGTTCTCTAAACAACGTCCAATGGGCTTAATTTTACCCTCCTTATTTTCTGAACTTGAAGGTGAAGCATTACCTAATATTATTGATGAAATAGCCAAAGCCCCCTATTTATCACAAATTGTTATTGGACTGGATCGAGCTGACAAAGCACAATTTAAACATGCTGGTGAGTTTTTTAGTCGTTTACCACAACACACACGGATCCTATGGAACGATGGTCCTCGCCTACAAGCACTAGACGCTAAATTACAAGCATTAGGCTTAGCGCCGAAAGAACTCGGTAAAGGTCGAAATGTATGGTATTGCATGGGCTATACGTTAGCAGCGAATAAAGTGGAATCGGTCGCCCTGCACGATTGTGATATCTTAACTTATGACCGCTCACTACTTGCACGTCTTATTTATCCTGTTGCCAATCCGCAATTTAACTACGAGTTTTGCAAAGGATTTTATGCACGTATCGCTGATGGAAAAATTAACGGTCGCGTATCTCGTTTATTAGTTACACCATTATTACGCGCCTTAAAACGTACTTTAGGTGATAACGAATATATTGAATTTATGGATTCATTTCGCTATCCATTAGCTGGAGAATTTTCGTTTCGTCGTGATGTACTCAACGATATCCGTATCCCAAGTGATTGGGGCTTGGAGATTGGTGTGTTATCTGAAATGCATCGTAATTATTCGCACAATCGTCTATGCCAAGCCGATATTGCTAAAGTTTATGACCATAAACACCAAGATTTATCTTATGATAATGAGCACGGTGGTCTGTCTAAAATGTCGATTGATATCACCAAAGCACTCTTTCGAAAATTGGCGACACAAGGCAATACCTTTAGTACTGAAATGTTTCGTTCGATCAAAGCTACTTACTATCGGATAGCATTAGATTTTGTCGAAACATACCGCAACGATGCCATCATGAACGGCCTAACATTAGATATACATGAAGAAGAAAAAGCCGTTGAACTTTTTGCACAAAACATCATGAAGGCGGGACAATCGTTTCTTGATAACCCCATGGAGACCCCATTCATACCAAGTTGGAACCGAGTCATCAGTGCTATTCCTGATATTTTTGAACAGTTAGAAGCTGCTGTTGAAGCAGATCATCAAGATTTAGCGCAAGGAAAATAATATGAACAATATCGACCGTGGCACTCAATTACGTGATGATATTTTGTATTACTTACATAACATTTATGATGATGTGACGCACCTTGCACTAACTCAGGATTTTAATGACGATCTAGGTCAAGTTGCCAATGCGTTGATTAGTGCATTAGCACTCGATGGTTTACAGCAACAATTTGAACCTAGAGCACACCAAAACCATTGGGACGAAACCCGCATAATGATGATTAGTTATGCCGATAGTATTTTTGATGAGACGCATCCCCCTTTGCAAGTGTTGCACCATTTTTTAAATACACATTTAGCGGATGTGGTGACGGATGTGCATTTATTGCCATTTTATCCATACAGTTCAGATGATGGCTTCTCGGTGATTGATTATTCAACGGTGAATCCAGCTCACGGTGATTGGCGAGATATCAATCAACTGAGCCGTGAATATAACCTGATGTTCGACTTAGTCATCAATCATTGCTCTGCCCGCAGTCAATGGTTTACTAATTTTATTGCTGGGTCAGGTAAAGGCCATGATTTTTTTATGACGGCTTCACCTGAGGATGATATCAGTATGGTGACGCGGCCACGTGTTAGCCCATTACTCAAACCTACTGAGACGTCACATGGCTTGCAACATGTATGGTGTACGTTTTCACATGACCAAGTAGATTTTGATTTTACTAATCCTAACGTGTTAATTGAGTTCGCACGGATCATAAACTTGTACCTTGAAAATGGTGCATCGTTGTTTCGCCTCGATGCGGTCGCGTTTTTATGGAAAACTCTGGGCACATCCTGTATTAACTTGGTGAAAACGCATGAAATCATTAAATTATATCGGTTATTGATTGAACATAAATCCCCCAAAGCTATTATCATTACTGAAACAAATATCCCTAACCAGGAAAATTTAAGTTATTTTGGTAATGCCAATGAAGCGCATGCTATTTATAATTTTAGCCTGCCGCCATTACTCATTAACACGCTGGTATCACAAGATTCGTCAGCGTTAACACAATGGCTCATGAGTATGCCACCCGCTCAAAACGGCACCGCTTACTTTAACTTTATTGCCTCTCATGATGGAATTGGTTTGCGCCCTGCTGAAGGGCTATTAGCGCCTGAAACAATCAATGAGTTGGTCACTACCATGCAAGATTTTAATGGCAAAATATCATGGCGAACGGCTGCGGACGGCTCGCAATCGCCGTATGAAATAAACATAGCACTGATTGATGCATGCAGAGGTACGCATGAAGGTGAGGATGAATGGCAAATCGCACGATTTTTGTGTGCGCACACGATTATGCTAGGTTTGGAAGGGATCCCTGGTGTGTATATCCATAGCTTATTAGGCACTATGAATGACATTGAACGGGTAAAAAATACTGGACAGAATCGCTCTATCAATCGCCATCGTTGGGAATACAACAAACTGGATACGGTGTTAAATAATGAAAACTCATTGCATTATATCATTTTAGATAAAATGAAAACGCTGATTAATATTCGTCAACAACAGTCGGCATTTCATCCTAATGCGACACAGTTCACACTTCAACTTGGTGAACACTGCTTTGGATATTGGCGACAAAGTATGGACCGCGCTCAGAGTGTTTTTTGTATTACCAACATCAGTAAACAAGAACAATTCATCCGCATCAGTGATGTGAATCTGATTAGCACCCAAACCTGGTCTGACTTACTGTCTAATATGGTTCTGGCGCAAGATCAACAAACATTAACCTTAGCGCCATATCAAACACTATGGCTGACTAACCGGTAAACGCGTTAATAAACTGGAGGTGTCCCAACGGCCGCCTCCTGCTTGTTGCACATCAGCATAAAATTGGTCGACTAAAGCTGTCACGGGCAAACTAGCCCCATTTTTTCGGGCCGCATCCAACGCAATACCTAAATCTTTACGCATCCAATCCACGGCAAACCCAAACTCATATTCATTGTTAATCATGGTTTTAGCACGATTCTCCATTTGCCATGATTGAGCGGCACCTTTTGAGATAACATCAATGACCGCTTGGCGATCTAACCCCGCTTTGTCACCAAAATGTAAGGCTTCTGATAATCCTTGTACTATGCCAGCAATACAAATTTGATTCATCATTTTAGCCAGTTGACCGGCACCCACATCCCCTAATAACTGGTGATGACGACTATACACATCTAAAACAGGTTTAGCGCATTCATAATCCTCTGCGTTTGCGCCACACATAATCGTCAATTGACCATTTTCAGCACCCGCTTGACCACCTGAAACTGGTGCATCGATAAAACCAATATGACGAGCTCGACACGCTTGTGCTAATTCGAGTGCTAATGTTTGGGAGCCGGTTGTATGATCAATCAATATGCTGCCAGCAGGCATAGTAGCAAGCACCCCATCATCACCATAAACGACACTGCGAACATCATCATCATTGCCTAAACACATGCAGACGATTTGTGCATCCGCCACAGCTAAAGCAGGCGTAGACGCTGTAGAAGTCTGTGCCGTTGATGGTTGCTGCTTCTGCCAATCATCTGCTTTTGAGGCTGTTCGGTTGTACACGCAGGTACTAAAACCCGCCCTAGCCAAATAGCCCGCCATCGGAAAACCCATGACACCTAAACCTAAAAATGAGACATTTTTTAACATATTTACCCTTGTAAAAATCCACTTTATGCTTAAATACGTACTTACGTTATAATTTGTTTTAAATAACAAAACAAATAACTAACCATTCCATACTAGCAAAAATAATAAAGGAAGAATAATGAACAATATTTATGACTTTTCAATGCCTCTGGCAAATGGTCAGGACCAAGCATTTTCTGAGTATAAAGGAAAAGTCCTGTTAATCGTTAATACAGCAAGTAAATGTGGTTTTACCCCCCAATATGACGGCTTACAAAAATTACAAGATGAGTTTGCAGATAAAGGTTTTACTGTATTGGCATTTCCATGTGACCAATTTGGGAAACAAGAACCTGGCAGTGATGCTGAAATTGTCGATTTTTGTACCACCAAATTCAGTGTGGACTTTCCATTATTTTCTAAAATAGAAGTGAATGGGGATAATGCAGCACCGATTTATAAGGTCATGAAATCCTCAGCCAAAGGCATCTTTGGCAGTGAAGGGATAAAATGGAATTTCACTAAGTTTTTAGTTAATCAAGAAGGCGAAGTCATTAAACGCTACGCACCTACATCTAAGCCTGAAGTCATCGCTAAAGATATCGAAAAACTTCTATAGTTTATGCACTATTGTTTTTGCAAGACGACATGAAAATACTTCCCTAGCCATTTATATGGTGGCTGGGTTGAGTATTCTTTTTCAGCTGCAAGTAACGCCGTATAATGGAGGGTTTGGTGATCAATATTACGCATATAATCATGAATACAGCGGATCCCCGCTTCATGAATTACCTTCACGTCTGATTTTTCCTTTAGATAGGCTAACACAGGTTGAACGCTTAATGGCTGCTGAGGATTTAAACGCACTTTCTTTTTAACTTTCAGGCCTTTTTTAACATAATCAAAGTTGCCATACAATAAGTTACCAAACGTAAGCGCATCTTTGTTAAAAAAACTCAGGGATAAATAGCCATTTGGCTGTAACCGTTGGATCAATAAATCAATCGCAACAAAAGGTTCACTAAGCCATTCAAGCACCGCATGATTGATAATGATATCGTAGTTTGAACTGACATCTTGGAGCTGGCCAACACGATAATTAATCTCTATATTATCCTGTAAGGCGTGTTGCTGAGCGTATTCAATTGATTCTCCGGATACATCAATTGCGTCTACTTGAAATCCCGCTTTGGCAAACTCTGTCGACATTTGCCCTAGACCACAACCAGCATCTAACACTCGTCGTGTTTTCGCTGCTGAAGTTTCAGAGCAAAGCTCTGGCAAAATACCTAGTTGTTGTAAGTGATAGCACAATAACGTATGGCGTAACGTGCCTTTCGTTGTGCCATATATATTTCGAGCAAATTTATCACTGATCCCATCAAAACCATGATCTGTTTTCGGCGTCACGTTTGATGTGACTGACTCGGTAGATTTTGAGGATGTCAGCGTATCGGTGCTATTAGGTGATTGACTCACAATACAAATCTCTTATTTCTTAAGTAAGATTAGACAGAATTAAACAGGATTAGACAGGTCAATAAATGACACATCTAAATCCCACTGAGCTTGACAATATTCACCTAAGGCTTGTACACCATAACGTTCAGTTGCATGATGACCTGCACCAATGAATGTCACATCATATTCATGCGCGATATGCGTGGTTTGCTCTGACGCCTCACCAGTAATAAACGCATCTACCCCTGCTTGAGCGGCAGTTTCCAAATACCCTTGTCCTCCGCCGGTGCACCATGCAACATGTTTGATTCGCTTTGGCTCGGTCGCCTCTTGAGCATCTAGTGGAACAGCATGTGCCGCAGTAAAACCATTACCCAACACAATTGGCTTACGGTTTAACGTCTGTTCAACACGGGCAACTAATTCTATTGCCGAAATGCCTTGAGGGAATTCACCACGCATTAACACCCCTTCAGGTTTAGTGTCTAATGAACATACATTCATGATGCCTAAACGTGCTGCGAGTTGCGCATTGTTACCTAATGTGGGGTGCACATCTAACGGTAAATGATAGGCATATAGATTAATATCATGTGTAAGCAAGGCTTTAATACGTTGCTGCTTCATATGACAAATAGTTTGATTTTCGCCTTTCCAAAAATACCCATGATGTACGATGATCGCATCAGCATTTTGCGCAATTGCTTGTTCAATTAATCCAAGAGACGCAGTCACACCGGTGATTACTTTTTGTACATTCTGACGTCCTTGCACTTGCAAGCCATTAGGACAATAATCTGCAATAGAATCACTCTTTAATAGGGTGTTCAGGGATTTTTCAAGCTCGAAGTTGTTCATACAGACTGGCCTTACTTTGCGTCAAATAGACATTAATTAAAAAAAACGATATAAATAATGTTCTATATTAACACTAACTTAGGGTTTCATACACACTATGAGTAAACTAGATAAAGACCAAACCATCGAACAATTCACTCTCGCCTACACTGCCGCCAACGGTAAAGCACCAGAAATTGAAGCTAAAGGTGGCTGGTATAGTGTTGATGGTGGAAAAAATATTCGTTTAGCGGCTATCGCCGAAATGACGGCTGAATTATCCGGTGGAACTGCGGCGGCGTCTACAGCACCCGTCACTAAAAAGGCGACTAAGAAACCAACTGCGAAAAAGGCTAAACCGTCAAAATCAGCGGGTGGCTTTTCTGTAAAAAGTTTTTGGCAAGAAACCGTATTAGCGCCGTTACATAATGCACGTCCACCACGTTAATTATTAACGAGTCATAAACGACAATAAAAAAAGCGAGTTTCCTTGCAGGTGGGTTACCGTGCAGAAACTCGCTTTTTTGTTTTAGGGAAAACCATTCCTAAGTATGGCGCAATTTAACTAATTGGTGTTTGGCTTTGGTTAAATATACGATTGTATGCTCTAAACATCGTGTTTTCAGCTGCAAAACCTAACTTTTCCATCACATTTTTCTTTTCAGAATATTTCACGCTAAATATCTCATGTGTTTTATTCAGCTCAAGAATAATATCGTCAGAGGTAGCAAGCTCATCCACTAACCCTAACTCCTTAGCTTGCAGACCGAACCAATATTCACCCGTTGCCACTTTTGCAATATCTAAACTTGGACGGTTGGTATTCACAAAATCTTTAAACATGACATGAACTTCTTCAAGCTCGGCTTTAAATTTAGCACGACCTTCGTCATTATTTTCACCAAATACCGTTAATGTACGTTTGTAGTCACCTGCAGTGTGTTGCTCAAAAT
This sequence comes from Glaciecola sp., assembly GCA_029251505.1. Taxonomy (GTDB): domain Bacteria; phylum Pseudomonadota; class Gammaproteobacteria; order Enterobacterales; family Alteromonadaceae; genus Opacimonas. The sequence continues at coordinate 10,770 of JAQXDG010000063.1, forward strand.
CGATATCGTTTTTCTTTAATAATTTATTAAAGTTAGGCATTTGAGCTATCACACCAATCGAACCAATAATGGCAAAATTAGCACAAATTAAACGATCTGCGACACATGCCATCATGTAACCGCCACTAGCAGCTACTTTATCAACACAAATAGTGAGTTTTAAGCCTTTGGCTTTAATGCGTTGTAACTGCGAAGCAGCAAGTCCATAACCATGTACAACCCCGCCACCTGACTCTAAATTAACTAGCACTTCGTCATTATCTTCAGCGGCTAATAAAATAGCAGTAATTTCTTCACGTAAATTAGCTACTTCATGGGCATCTACCGAACCGTGGAAATTGATAACGAATAATCTTGCCTTGTCAGTGGTCATTTTTGCCGGTGAATCGGATAAATTCGGATCTGACCCTGTTTTATTTTTGGCAGCTAGTTTTGTAGCAGCTTTATCCGCTTTTGCCTTGGCCTTTTCTTCAGCCTTTTTATCTTTCATAAACTGTTTAAGTTGCGCATCACTCAATAGCATTTTTTCGGCATAATCAGTGACATCTACAAGCGCATCAGAAATCGAATGGATTTCTAATTGACCTTTACCACTTGCTTGTCCTTTTTGCTTCATTGCAATTGCCACAAACGCAATTAACACAGCAATAATTGCCATTACGACCGTCATTGCTTTGGCAAAAAATAATCCATATTCAAATAAAAATTCCAACCACTTATCCTCTTAAAATAATGTTACAAGTTGAGCGCTAGATAATAGCAAAAAAAGAGCCCTAAGGCTCTTTATTCACGATAAATGTGTGACTAGTTCTATATTTCTATTTGAATGACTAATTCATTGAGTCGGTCGCTGTTGAAATACTCATTTCCATCACTTTATTCGCTTCAATATCCGCCTCAGTGAACCTAAATGGTCTAAATTGCGGCATTTGTGAATAGAGTAAGGTTTGATCTAGATTTGAGTCATCACCAATAGCATGTGACTGTGAATAACTTAATAAACCTCTGGCTTGTGGCCCATCAGCAGTGAAATTAACCACCATCATCCAGCTACTACCATAAGTAATATGATAGCCTTCGCCATCGGCACTCAAACGCGTATTCGGTAAGGTGCTATATTCATGACGTGGTAACAGTGTTCCATTATTGCCAATATCGGTATCAAACACGTTAAAGCCACCTTCGACATTATGCGCCCCACCCCATGGATACTTAACCCCAGACGCTAATCCATCGGCGGTACTGCGTTCCACAAATTGCACTTCGCCAAGTGTCGCATCTAAGGCAATACCCGCTGCTTGAACATTGAGTACTGCTTGAGCAAATTGTTGTAAGGTCACGGCATTTGCAACTAAAGTATTTGGCGTGTTGGCGGGATCTGTTGCATCAAAAGCATTCTCCCACTGAATATTGCCACGACTAGCAAAAGCGAATTCACGGAACACATGCGCACCAGTACTGTCTAGATTCATCTTCCCGTCAAACATAGCTAATGCTGCGCACCCTCCACTAATATCAACTGCTACACCATTAACATCGACTGGGTTTGATTCTTGCGCCTGACAAGCGCTCAACAAATCCGTCAATATCGCATTCGCCAGATAACTATCATTCCCTAACAACGCTTCTTCAACTTCAGTTGCTGAAAACAGTCCATCACTGCCACTCGCACCGGCCAGAAGCTGATGCGCCATACGCGAACGTAAGGATTGCTCATTACCCACTTGACCATATAATGGAGACACACCCGTAATTGGATTGGCTAGGTTCGTTAGCCAAAAACTATCATTAGAGTTTTGTACATAATCAGTTCCTTCATATTTGGGTGCATCCTCATACACGACATGATCAACAAAATCCATTTGTGAAATAAATCCTGGTAACACAGTAAAACCAGCAGCCTGTTTAGTACCTATTAACAGTGGATTAGTGGTTAACGCATTAATTGCTGTATCAGTTAAACCAGGTACGGTTGAATCATCAATATAAAAAACTTCCCCAGTCTTAGAGGCTGCCATTGTATTATTAAAAATCACACCGTCATAATCTTTAAAGGATTGCTTAAACTCATCCATATTCGTTGCTAAGTTCATCGCAAACCAATGATCAACCACATCAAAATTAGGTAAATTTGCGTCTTTTATCGCAAATGAATTTGTTGCATCCCAGCCAAAGTTACCAGGCACGACAATCATAGGACCATAGTTAGTATAATAAGATGTTTTTGCCAGACGCATTGATGTTGTAGGTCCTGTCGCCACGTCGATTTCTAATTCATTACTAAATATAGTCCGTTTGTTACCATCTACCAGATGCGTCAAACTCCGAGTATCACTGTCATCCATACTTAATTGATAAACAACAAATTATAGTTATCTCTG
>JAQXDG010000065.1 GCA_029251505.1 Glaciecola sp.
GTGATCATATGTGGGCACGGGGTATTAACGAAACGATGTTCCATCGTTTTGCCCATCAGCCCAATAACCATATTAAACCTGGTATGACGATGGACTCCATTGGTTCACATTTTGATCGCACCCAAACATGGTGGAGTAACGGTGGCGCTGCCTGGTTCACATACTTAGCTCGCGGTTCATACTTATTACAACAAGGTGTGCCAGATGCTGACTTTTTAGTGCATGTCGGAGATGTAGCACCGGTTCGTGGTAATAGCAGTGCTAAGATCCCTGCCGGTTTTACCCATGATCTCACTAATACCGATGTATTACTTAACCGTCTCAGCGTAAAAGATGGCTATTTAGTGCTGCCTGAAGGGACACGTTATACCGCGTTATACTTATCCAAAAATAAGTACCTCCATTTAAAAACATTAAAGAAGATACAATCTTTAGTCGCTGCTGGTGCAACTGTAATTGGTCAAAAACCCGAAGCCGTAATTGGTTTTAGCGAATGGGCTGACAAAGCAGAATTTGCTCGTATCGCCGATGCACTTTGGGGTGACATGAATACAGATACTGCCAAGACTATTACTCCCTATCAAAAAGGGTTTGTAAGTAGCAGTAGCCTTGCAGATACAATCGCGGAACTTAATATAGAGCCCGGTTTGTTAGTGAATAATGAGCCGGTTAAGGTGTTTGCTAAACGTCGCATAGATGGCAACGATCTGTACTTTTTCCATAGTGAAAAACCAGAATTTCAACAAGTTAATGTCGATATTCGTGATGGCGATGGCATCCCTGAAATCTGGAATAATTCCGATGGCACAATTGAAAAAATCCATGATTACCGCCGCAATGGCAATCGTATTACGTTTGACTTAGCACTGGAACCTTATGCGAGTAGGTTTATAGTCATTCGCCGTGATAATCAAGTACCGCAATACAACGGAACACATTCGCAGTTAGTTAAAGATATATATTTAAATGAGGTCAAGCCATCACAAGTCAATGAACTGACTGGCCCATGGAATATTAGTTTTGATCAAGCGTGGTCTGGACCTGGTGATGTTACTTTTGATAGCTTACAGGATTGGAGCACACGTCCAGAAGAAGGCATTAAACATTATTCAGGTACAGCTAATTACGCCAAAACTTTTATGGTCACTGAAAAACAAGTAGCGAGTAATGAGCCTATTTACTTAGATCTAGGTGAAGTACAACAAATTGCTGAAGTAAGTATAAATGGCAAAAAATTGGGTACGTTATGGAAGCCACCATTTGTTCTAGATATAAGTTCAGCGCTCAAAGCCGGTAAGAATCAATTGGATATTGCTGTCACTAACACTTGGGTAAATCGTTTAATTGGTGACGAAGCTCTACCTGATACCAGTGGTTACAGCATGGTTGGTGATACCGTGCCGTGGTTGAACGCTAACCAAAAACCACCCAAGAGTGAACGAGTGACTTTTACTGGCTTTAACTTTTTTACCAAAGAAAAAAGTAAGGTGTTACAGCCATCTGGTTTACTTGGACCCGTGCGCTTGATTCATCAACAGGATGCAAGATAAACACTTATGAAAACACATTTACACATGCCAACTCGATACCTATTAATGTGTCTACTTTGTCTAGTTCACACAACAACCTTCGCACATACAGACGGGGTAGATAGCGTCGACTATTTTGCCAATAATGGGTTAGGTAATTCAGTTGCTATTATACAGCACCCCGCAGGCGTCTATGCGAACGGGGTGACATATGTCAGTTACCAAGGTCCGGAAGTGGCGCCCTATGTGGCATCTTACCATCACAGCAGCAAACAGTGGACGGGTCCATTCAAAGCAGGTAATAGTGACTTAAATCAAGTCCTCATTGATAAGGGGCGGGTAAACAGTCACGGTAAACCTACTATGCTAATTGATGATTTAGGTTACATTCATCTTTTTTATGGCGGTCATGGTGGAGGGGCTAAGTTTGGTGTTAACCCTTATGGCAGAGGCGGTTTAGCGCGCAACAAACATGCGGTATCGAAGAAGCCCTACGATATTAGTGAGTGGCAAGACTTAGATAACATCTCTATTTTTGGTACCTATAATCAAGCCATCAAAATGGACAATGGTGATATCTATTTGTTCTATCGCCATGGGGCACACAGAAGTGATTGGGTATATCAAAAATCCAGCGATCATGGACGTACCTTTTCGCCTGCAATTCCTTTCTTAAAAACCAAAGAACGGACTGACATCAAGGCGTCTGACAGTTGGTACATTTGGGCTACCAAAGGTCAGGGTGATGATATTATTTTGTCCTATGATTACCATGTATGTTGGTTTAAAGGTGAAGGTCCAAGAGGTAGAGGCCACATTACACAAAGGCATGATTTGTATTATATGGTACTTGATACCAAAAGTGGTCAATTACGCAATGTGCAAAACGAACCCATACCCTTTCCTGTCACTA
>JAQXDG010000103.1 GCA_029251505.1 Glaciecola sp.
GGCATACTGCTCCGGTAACTCAGTAATATCATTCATAAATAATGGATAGGTTTCTAGTAAGGCTTGATGATAAGCCAGTTGCATGACTTTGCTATCAATTGAACCAATGGTTTGTGGCGAATCATGAATTGGCTTAATACATTCAATAATACCAGCGGGGATCCCCCACACCTTCAATAACGTTTCAGTGACATCTTTATAGGTGCAGCCCATGACTTCAATTTGTTTTTCCCAAGGTTGTTGGTCAGTGCGAAAACGACTGCACGCTAAGGCTATTTCAGGGGTTTTACGCACCACAACCAATTCCCCAATATTATGCAGTAAACCCGCAGTAAAGAATCGCTCAGGTTCATGCAGAGATAACTTCTCAGCCCAGTATTTAGCAAATAACGCAGTCCGCACTGAATATTCCCAATACCGGTCTAAATCAATGCATTGCTTATCCATATCGGTAAATGCATCTCTCACACCATAGCCTATTGCGAGGTCGTATACAGATTTAGTGCCTAAGATCTTGACTGCTCGAGAAATCGAATCAACGGGATTACGAAAATTGTACATAGGGCTATTCACAATTTTAAGTAATTGTGCCGATAACGTGGGATCAAACTTAACTACTCTCGCAAAGTCATCCATCGAAGAAGAGTCATCTTTCATCAACGATTGTATTTTGGTAACAGCGGTCGGTAAGACAAATATATCCGACGCAAACGAAGCATATTCAATCGCTTTAATCATAAAAAGAACGTCCTATATAACTACATATCATGAGTTATGGTATAGGACACTATTTTGATTTTTGCACGTTGTGTATGGAATTAAATCTTACTTGAGTAAATCTTGTGCAGTTAAGGCATAACGAGTCGGTGCTTTTTCCATTTTTTTGATTGCTGCATAGACACGATTATTCATTGGTGTATCTATCCCTAAACGCTGCCCAGCTATCATTGTCGCACCATTAATAAAATCAATTTCTGTCGCTCGACCTTGCTCAAGATCCCACCACATAGACAATTTGGCATGCGGGTCAATATCTACCATTGATTTGGCGACCCTCGAAAATAACCAATTAGGTAATTTTAATACTGTCGGAATAAACTTCGCTGACACTTTAGTAATTTTCGGTAACGCGATCCCCTGAGCGGCACATACCGCTAAATGCTCTTGCATCATCAACGCAATGATTTTGCGATAGCCTTTATCCAGTAACGTATCTTTAAGAGATAAATTAGATAACGCATTAACACTGTTGGTCAAATTAACTTGGCATTTAGCCCACAATAAGGCGTCCATTTGTGAGTTCCAGGCACACGGAAATACCTCGCCATATAGTTCGTTAAGTGCGGCAATAACTGGCGAAAAACGCTGATGAAAATCATCGAATACAGGATCTTGGCCAAGTGGTAATCGTTCCAACATGACCGTACCGGATGAACCTCGATGAAAATGCCCCTTATTGAGTTGAACCACATTAAACGGAAACATACAACGGATCACCGGATTGTCTGGGAACGCTTGCCGAATAACAGCATCACTACCAATCCCGTTTTGACAACACACTATAATGGTTTGGGGACCGATTAACGGTATAATATCAGGCACGACTTGTTTGATACCGGTACATTTTATGGTCAACCATACCACGTTGGGATAACGTTCCGTTGACGTCCATGAGGCAATATTAGTAACAAACTCGATATTATGGGTAGCCCGAGTTTGCACTGGGGTTGCAAAATCAGAAATCGTCATTTGTGGCCCAAACTGACATTGCGCATAATCTCTGCCAACCACTAATAGACGTGCATCTGATTGTAATTGCAGGGTGATGTCAGCTAAGTGAGCGGCTAAATAGCCCCCGATTAATCCGGCACCAACAATGGCATGTTCTACGTGCATACTGCTCCCCTAACGCTCTGGTATGGTTGCCACTGCTATGTTAAGTCAAGAGCGACGATATAATTTTTTGTTTGCCTGAGGTAATATACTGACAAATCAAACAAAAATGAATCTTCGCGTGAAATTATCTGGTAAACAATTGTTAGTCATCGGTACGGTATGGCCTGAGCCCAAGAGCTCAGCCGCAGGTGTGCATTTGTTAAGTTTGATTCAAACATTACAAGCTGCTGGCGCAGTCTGTCATTTTGCTTGTCCTGCAAATAGCTACCAAGCACAACACACTATTGATTTATCGGAGTTAGGTATTACCGCTCACACCATCATCTTAAACGATAGCAGTTTTGATACATGGGTCGGGGAGCTAGCGCCGGATATTGTGTTGTTTGACCGTTTTATGATGGAAGAACAGTTTTCATGGCGTGTACGTCAAGCATGCCCTCAAGCATTGTGTGTATTAGACACTGAAGATGTACATTCATTACGTAATTTACGTCAACAAATAACAAATAAAGCCCCTGCGCTGCCTTTAAGTATTAAGGATTTACATGACTATCATCATGGTAAAAACCAGAGCCAATTTGACTTAGACCTTACCGGCTGTTTGCATAACGAATTAGCCCTTCGTGAGCTCACAAGTATGATGAGAATGGATCTGAGTTTGATTATTTCAGCGGTAGAAATGGATTATTTGACTCGAAACTACCCAATCGCATCCCACATCCTCCATCATTGTCCATTTCTAGTCCCGCCAATCACATCAAAAATTCAAGCGAGATGGCTTGATTATGAGGCTCGACGTGATTTTGTCTTTATTGGTAATTATCGTCATGCGCCTAATTGGGATGCCGTACAGGTATTAGCGAAAACGATTTGGCCGCAGATCCGATCGCAGATCCCTGATGCCAAATGTTATATTTATGGCGCGTATACGCCCGCCAAGGCGCAGCAATTTCATCAACCTAAAAAGGGCTTTTATATCGCAGGCTGGGCGCAAGATGCACAAGATGTATTAGCTAAAGCACGCGTCAATCTCGCCCCATTACGATTTGGGGCTGGATTAAAAGGTAAAATATTTGATGCGATGCAAGTCGGTACGCCAACAGTTATGACTGATATTGCAGCTGAAGGAATTTTTATGTCAGCTACCAATGCTCCCACCAGCCACAGCTCAACGGACGACCATCATCAAGCTATCGTAGCCGTTAATGATGATTTTGATAAATTTGCGCAAGCTGCAATTGAGTTGTATAAATCCAGTGAACATTGGCACCAAGCTCAGGCGCATTTTGCACCGCACATATCAGCGTCTTTCAATCGCGCAGACCAACAATATGCGTTAATTGAACGGATCAGTCATGCTTGCAATAACTTAAATCAAAAACGACAAACAAATTTTTGGCAAGCTTTAGTTAATCAACAACAGCTTAAAGCGACGCAATATATGTCACAGTGGATTGAGGCTAAGCAGACAATCGCACAATTACACGAGATAGACCGTCCACCCGCGATTGACTCAAGTGATGACTAACGCCAAGTTGATCTAAGTATTCACAAAAATCAAAGCTAGCACGTTGTTTAGGGCTAAGTGTGTTGGCTTTTTCTAGTAAAATAGCGAGTAGACCTTTGATGATCTTGCTAGTGGCAAAAGCCGTGAATTCCCCATTACACTCCCTTACCCACACATCTACTTCACACCCAGACACATGGTAATCAGCAATGTGATATTGTGGCGGCAAGACAGGACAAGCCTTGCTACTGAGCATAATTTGTCTAAACACCCTATCATAGCCCCGCAATTCAATAAATTGATCCCCGATTGGTGTGGTTCCAGAGTGTGAGGTTTTGACGCTGGTTGCATCACCATTGGTTGTTAAGTACCTAATAGCAGCGCTTAGGGCATTAATAAACAAGTCGATTTCAGCAATCGTGTTGTAGGCACACAGCGATACTCGTATCGTGCCATCTATTCCTAAATGCTGCATCAACGGCATGGCGCAATGGTGTCCGACTCGTAAGGCTATATTGTCACGATCAAGCAATCTAAGCACATCATAGTGACTGATGCCGTTAAGTACAAAACTACATAAACTAATGCGTTCAGGATTTTTCTCACCAACAATGGTGATTAAATTGCTCTCTACGGCTAGGTCAGTATTAAGTACTGCAAGCTCTAGCAGCAAATGCTGATGTAAGTGATGTTCTATTTGAAGAATCATTGACTGATGTTGCTGCACAAATCTTGCTGCCGCTCCCATGCCAATCACACCTGATATATTTGGCGTTCCAGCTTCAAATTTTAACGGATAGGATTGATACCGTACTTCGTCAAAACTCACATATTCGATCATCTCTCCACCCACTTGATACGGCGGTAACGCATCGAGTAAGACATGTGTGGCATAGCCAAAACCGACTCCTGTAGGACCAAACATTTTATGACTGCTACCAACATAAGCATCGCAATTTAACGCTTGAACATCTACATGAATATGGGCTAAAGCTTGGGTTCCATCGACAATACATAATGCTTGATGTTGGTGTGCCCATTTCGTAATGTCTGCGACTGGATGGACACATCCTAACGCATTAGATACATGCGCAACCGCTACAATTGCAGTGTTATCAGTAATAGCAGAACGTAATTTACTATAATCATAGTTCCCTTTATTGTCAGGTGATAAAGGAGTTATGCGTAACTTTTTTTCGGGTTTTAACCGTTCGACTAACTGCTGCCAAGGTAAAATATTGGCATGATGTTCCGAGGTCAGTATTATGATTTCATTACCCTGCCAGATTGGGTGTTCAGAACGGCATAATTCACCTAATCCATGCGCTAATAAATTTAATGATTCCGTCGCCCCTTTGCTCCAAAATATTTGTTCAGCAGTGGCGGCATTAATTAACTGTGCGACATCATTTCTTGCAGATTCATACGCATCGGTAACACTCGCGGCTAACTGATAAGACGAACGATGGACATTAGCACTTTGTTGAATATTGGCATGCCAGATTGCATCAATGACGCATTGTGGTTTTTGGGTCGTTGCCGCATTATCAAAATAAATGGACGATACTGAACTATCAAAAAACGGAAACTGTTTGCGAAAATCGCGCATGCTTTAACCACTGTGAAAATAATTGAAGTAATATCGGTAATTTTCGCATGCTTAGGTCTTAAAACCAAGATCCTTTCTGATACACTATGCACATCTATCTTTATGCAGTTTATATATTTATGAAAATTATCTCTTTTAACATCAACGGACTCCGTGCTCGTTTACATCAATTACAAGCCCTCATTGATGCGCACTCTCCCGATGTCATCGGTCTCCAAGAAATCAAAGTGGATAATGCTCAATTTCCGGTCAGTGATGTCGAGGCAATGGGCTATCACGTTGTTTATCATGGTCAAAAAGCACATTACGGTGTTGCGATGTTAACTAAAGTTGCACCAACGAATGTGCAATATGGTTTACCAACAGATACCGAAGAACATCAAAAACGCTTAATTGCAGTGACACTCCCTGCGGCTAATGGCAAAGATATTACCGTGTATAACGGGTATTTTCCACAAGGTGAAAACATCTCGCATGAAATTAAATTTCCGTACAAAGTCGCGTTTTATCGTGATTTAACGGCACATTTACAAGCGAGTCACTCTTGTGAAGAACAATATATTGTGATGGGTGATATTAATATCTCCCCGTCCGATTTAGATATAGGGATAGGGCCTGAAAATGCCAAGCGTTGGTTACGCAGTGGTAAATGTAGCTTCCAACCACAGGAGCGTGAGATGTTAGCCACCCTGCAAGACTTAGGATTACATGATACCTTTCGCCACCTTCAACCTGATTTGACCGAGCGATACAGTTGGTTTGATTATCGTTCCAAAGGGTTTGTAGATAATCGAGGGCTGCGTATTGATGTGATCATGGCATCGACAGCATTGTTGCCATTGTGCACTGAATCAGAAATAGATTATGAACTGCGTGGCATAGAAAAACCGTCTGATCATGCTCCTATATTTGCTAGCTTTGCGTGTTAATGGGAATTAGCATTGATAACTAAAAAGTATTGAGTGAGGTTTATGACATTGTTAGAAACGATTTGTTTAGTTTTATATGCAGGGATTTACCTGTACGTGCTTAAGCATATTGATTTTAAAATAATGTTGCAACACAAACGGATCCAACATCTGGTGTTCGGTGCTGGTGTCGTCGTATTTGTTTTGTGGTTGTTTAGGGCTGGTATTTATGATGGTCTATCGGTGCACTTTCTATGGTTAAGTGCCCTCTCCTTAACCTTAGGTTTTAGATATGCTGTCTTTATTTCTGGATTGGTATTATTGGGTATAACTATCGTGGGTAAAGAATCCTGGTATATGTTGGGTGCAAATGGCTTATTTGGTGTGTTGGTGCCTATTTGTTTAACCTACATGATATTTACCCTGAGCTTTCATAAAATCATGCGTAATATGTTTGTGTATGTGTTTGTTTGCGCGTTTTTCCCTGCGGCGATTGGGGTCGCTATTAAAATGGGATTAATTGGTGGGTTTTATACCTTAAACGGCACTTACTCTTGGGATGTGGTTGTTGATAATTATGAAGTGCTGATCCCACTCATGATATTCCCAGAAGCGATGCTCAATGGTATGACGATGACGTTACTCATTATCTATAAACCGGATTGGGTGTACACCTTCAATGACAAGCACTACTTTGACCCAGATCCTGAGTAAACTTATGCTTTAGCTTGTAACGTCTATACTTATGATAATTGCAGCGAACAAGATGAAGACTATCAATACAGGAAATCAATATGCTAATGAAAGAAACCACTGGCCTTATTATCGTTGATATTCAAGGTAAACTCGCGCGTTTAGTGCATGATAGTGACACCTTAATAGCGAATTGTGAAAAACTGATTAAAGCCGCTCAAGTGCTTGACCTACCGATTGTTTACCTCGAGCAAAACCCAGATAAACTGGGTACTACGGTGGATGAGTTGGAAGTATTGTTAAGTGAATACTCCCCTATTCACAAATACGCATTTAATGCGTGCGATGAGTCTAGTTTCCTAGATGCTTTAAAGAGCTATAATATTGATACATGGTTGGTTTGTGGTATCGAAGCGCATATTTGTCTGTATCAAACCGCTACCGGTTTATCCGAACGCGGTTATAAGGTGCAAGTCGTCAGTGATTGTATTGCTTCGCGCAAGGCTTTAAATAAACAATTAGCCTTAACTCGATTACAGCAAAATAACATTGCTATTACGGGGTTAGAAATGTGTTTATATGAAATGGTTAAAGATTGCCGAAGCCTTGAATTTAAAGATATTCTAACGCTAGTACGGTAACCCAAACGTTCAACACGCGTTACTCTGGATTTGCTACTTTTACCCTAATTTTGCTTTTTGCAAAAACGAAAGAGTTAAGTGCATTTACCGCTGCTTCAGCTTCAATGTCATCGGACATCTCGACAAACGCAAAACCTTTTGATAAACCAGTAGCTTGATCTAATACCAAATCACATTCTGTAACGGTGCCATGGGTAGAAAAAAGTTCACGAACTTCATTCTCGGTTGTCGTACGCGCAAGGTTACGAACTAAAATTTTCATACTGTCTACCTATTATAAATTGAAAAGCGATTATCGCAGTTTCTAGTCTACTTACCTAGCTAAATAAGCGGATTAAAGGATATCTTGAATATTACTTAAATCCGTTTTGCCATTTGCAATTTCGTCTTTGCTTAGACCATTTATCTCATGCGGAAAGACAATCCATTCGTGCGTTTCTTTTACAAAGTAATCAGGCACAATGCTCGTTTTATTGTTTTGCGGCTTATACCACGGACATGCCACACGAATGTCTGTCGGTGTATTTAATCGCATCTGGATGCGTAATTGGTTAATTAATGCTTCCACACTGCGACCAGAATCAAACACATCATCCACAATCAATAGCTTATCTGACGCGTTACAGTGTTCAATTATATAGTGCAAACCATGTACTTTTATTTCACGAGACTGTTGAGCAATTCCTGTATATGAAGACGTGCGTACTGCAATATGATCCGTTGATACAGCTTTATATTCAAAATATTCTTGAACGGCTATCCCGATAGGTGCTCCACCACGCCATATCCCGATAATAAACTCAGGGCGATAACCACTTTCGAACACTTGATGTGCCAAGCGAAATGAATCTTCAAGTAATTCTTGGGCGGTAATGTAATACTTATCCATGAGGGATGACCTTTTTGTAATTAGATGTCTTGTAAAAATCGTTAGCACAGCATTATATGCACTTTTACTCATACTTTAAACTTTGTGCTGGTTGTAAACGCAATGCTTTTAATGCTGGAGGCAATGTAGCAAGCACACACAAGAGTAAAGATACTCCCATAATCCACATCACATTATACCATTGCAACAATACAGGTACTGGTTGTCCATCCCCAGATAATGCCAATGGCACATCGAGTAATATCAACAGTGGATTCAAGCCATAGACTAATATAACGCCTAATATTACGCCCGCACCCGCCCCTTTTATGCCATTAAACAATCCATTAAACATAAATATTTGCATGATCTGCCATGCCGTTAAGCCTTGAGTGCGTAATATTGCAATGTCTGGTGTTTTTTCAATTACCACCATCACCAATGCAGAAATAATATTAAACGCTGCCACTGCTATCACTAACAGCAACATTAACGACATCATGTTTTTTTCCATTTTGACCGCATCAAATAACGGTCCTTGACGTTCACGCCAGGTCGTATGAGAGATGGATAATGCATTAAGCGCGGCACTTAACTCAGCATATGCAAACGGATCACGGATAAACCATCGAGTACTGTCACTCGTCTGTGCTTGGCTAGGCGTGTATTTGATGCGTGCGAGACGATGCACATCCTCAATATGCATAAAAATAGTTTGGCTGTCTTCAACGGATTGAAGATTAAAAATGCCGCCAACGGTTACGTTGCGTTGCGTCGGCACCCTTCCTAAAGGCGTAAAACGTGACGAAGAAGGCAAAATTAAACGCATCGTATCGCCGACTTGCACGTTAAGTTTACGTGCTAGTGCATAGCCAATAACGACGTTGTATTGTTTAGGAACTAATATCGCTAAATCATTAAATACAAAATGATCATTGAGTGATGAATAGTGTTGCATTGTGTCAGGTTCGACACCTTGTAAAGACACCCCTGACAAATCTTGCGCTGATTGCACCAAAGCTTGGCGTTCAATAAACGGCATGGTCGCAATAATTGAGTCTTGTAATTCAGGTTTTAGTTGATTGATAACCGGGTTAAGCACAGGTTGAGTAATGACAATATGGGGTACAACCCCGAGAATACGTTGCTTTAGCTGGTCTTCTAATCCGTTCATGACCGACAACACCACAATCAACGCAGCGACACCTAAACAAAGCCCTAGTACCGAAAAAAAGTTAATTAATGCGATAAAACTGCTGCTTATTTTGGTTTTACTATAGCGATAGCCGATCCGTGCCGATACAAAACTCATTATGCTTATCATATTCTCATCATGCTTGAATATGTGCATAATACGATATTATGTGTGATAACACCAAGCCATCAATAATAAGGAAAACGAGCATGGAACATGATCAGAATCATTTAGCTCAAAAACAAGCCGATTTTGCGACTTTTTTTTATGCTCGAACATACTGTCAATATTAACCTAGCTTGGTTGATGTTAGATCATGCTAAACCTGATATGACCTTATTACAGCAGACGATGCCCGATGCATTTGCCATTGCGAATGAAGCCGCAGATCTGAAGACTAGCGCTTTGCGCCCTATACCTAGTCTCGGTGAACAAGGCGAGAAACTCATGGCGTATCTACACTTACAATCTCGTAAAATTGATATCCTGTTTACGACCATTTTACAACAGCAAGATGACCCTACAGAACGGCACCAGACCCATAAATTTGGTGCAGCAGGATGTGTTGTGCAGTTAGCTCAACCGATTGAGGTAGGCCGTTTTGCACGTCTCAAAATGTTTATTCCAGAGGAAGCCGCTGCGGTGTTTTGTTACGCAGAAGTCATAAGTTGTGATCTTTTACCGGATTTAGACGTTTATCAAGTATCTTTGTTGTATACTGTTATCCGCGAATTAGACCAAGAAGTGTTAGTTCGTTGTACTATGCACCTGCAAACGCAGCAGTTAAAAGCGCGTCAAACAGGAGCTAGCTGACATTTTTTTACTCTTGTTAGGAATATCAAACCCAAAACATGGCTAATATCTTCGCGCCCCCACTACCCAAATTACTGACTGAATCAACTCGCCCTAACCATATTAGTTGGGGAAATCTTGCTGGCTCAAGCTCTGCTTTGGCCATTGCGAATGCGGCTAAAGAAGACAGCCGTCCTTTGGTCGTTATTACGGCTGATTCACCCAGTGCGCTGCGTTTAGAGCAAGAAATTCGCTTTTTTTTACGTCAAGCTGATAGTGCTAATCCTGCATGTGATATCGAAGTGGGTTTGTTTCCAGATTGGGAAACCCTGCCCTACGATCAATTTTCTCCACATCAAGATATCGTTTCCCAGCGGTTAGAAACCCTTTATGAACTGACGGAACAACGTCGTGGTATTTATATCATGCCAATCAATACCGTCATGCAGCGTTTAGCGCCAGTAAGCTATCTGTCACAATATTTATTGTTTTTAGAAGTCGGACAGACGTTAGACATCAGTGAATTTAGACGAAAATTAGAAAAAGCCGGCTATCTGCATGTATCTCAAGTCATGAGTCATTCTGAGTTTAGTGTGCGTGGCAGTATCATTGATTTATACCCGATGGGCAGTGAACAGCCATATCGCATTGATTTGTTTGATGATGAAATAGAAACAATCAGCCATTTTAACACCAGCGACCAACGCTCTGGTGACAAAGTGCAACAAATTCGGTTATTACCCGCTCGTGAATTTCCAACTGACGATAATGCTCGAAAGTTATTTAGACAAAACTTTCTCAACCAATTCGATGAAAACAACGCTAAAGAATCCGTCTTTTACCAAATAACCAAAGGCACTATGCCTGGTGGCTCTGAATATTATTTACCGTTATTTTTTAATGACACGTCCACCATATTTGATTATCTGCATGAAAACACATTGATGCTAATACATGGTGATGTATTCGGTCGCTGTGAGCGTTTTTGGCAAGACATTACCCATCGCTATGACCAATATAGGTACAACTCAGCCCGTCCTTTACTCAAACCGGAACAGCTTTACCTTGATTCGACCCAGGTCTTTGCCCGTTTAAAAGAGCGTGCCAGAATAGATATCAGCAGCACTGAGCTTGAGAAAAAAGCAGGTCGCCATAACTTTGCGGTCAGCCCAATTACCGATATTGCACTCAACAGCCAAGCAAAAGTCCCTTATCAGGCATTACAACGCTTAATTCAAAGTCAAAAGGCTTCATCAAGAATTGTTTTTTGTGCGGAAACACAAGGTCGTAAAGAAAACTTAATTAGCTTATTAAAGAAAACTCCTTACGCCCCGACTACGATTAAATCCTTTGCTCAGTATCAAGAGGCGAAAAGCCTATCAAGTGTCGTCGTAGGACGCGTTGAAGATAGCTTTAGCGTCCAGCAAAGCAATACTGATTCCGTTATTTTTATCACTGAAACTCAGTTACTTGGCCATCAAATTACGCAACGCCGACGCCGCGACAAACGCCAAGCGACAGACGAAAGTGCCATTATTCGTAACTTAGCTGAACTAGCTACCGGTCAACCGGTGGTGCATATCGAACATGGTGTGGGTCGATTTATTGGGTTACAAACTCTGGATGCAGGTGGCGTAACCACCGAATTTGTTGCTATTGAATATGGTAAAGGTGCAAAATTATATGTACCGGTGTCCTCGTTACACTTTATCTCGCGTTACAGTGGGGGGGATCCTGATACCGCCCCGCTCCATTTACTTGGTAACGACACTTGGACTAAGGCTAAAGAAAAAGCCGCTAAAAAAGTGCGTGATGTCGCTGCTGAATTACTTAATGTGTATGCAAAACGTGCCGCAAAACCTGGTTTTGTGCATGAGATCGTATGGGAAGAATATAAAAAGTTTGCAGATAGTTTTCCGTTCCCCGAAACGCCTGACCAAGAACAAGCGATTAATGCGGTGGTGAATGATATGGGCATGCCGAGTGCGATGGATCGACTGGTCTGTGGTGATGTGGGCTTTGGTAAAACAGAAGTGGCGATGCGTGCGGCATTTATTGCAGCCAATGCAGGTAAGCAAGTCTCTATTTTGGTTCCTACTACACTGCTTGCTCAGCAACACTTCGAAAACTTTGTTAATCGCTTTGCTGACTGGCCATTTAATATCCAAGTGTTGTCACGTTTTGTGTCCGCTAAAGATCAACGTGCAGTCCTAGAAGGAATTGAATCAGGTAATGTCGATATTGTAGTCGGCACCCATAAATTAATTCAAAATGATGTGAAATTTAAAGATCTTGGCTTAGTCATCATTGACGAAGAACACCGTTTTGGGGTGCGTCAAAAAGACAAGTTCAAGGCACTGCGCGCCGATGTTGATATTTTAACATTAACCGCTACGCCGATTCCACGTACCCTAAATATGGCCATGAGTGGGATGCGTGATTTATCCATTATTGCTACACCACCAGCCAAACGTCTACCGATTAAAACGTTTGTAATAAAACGCAATGATGAAACAATACGCGAGGCGATCATGCGTGAAATTTTACGTGGTGGTCAGGTGTATTTCTTACATAATGATGTCTCAACTATTGAACGTACCTTAGAAGAGTTACAAGACATTGTGCCAGAAGCACGCTTTGCCATCGGTCATGGACAAATGCGCGAGCGAGAGTTAGAAAGGGTCATGGATGATTTTTATCATCAACGCTACAACGTACTATTATGTACAACAATTATCGAAACGGGTATTGATGTACCGAGTGCCAATACGATTATTATGGATCGTGCGGATCATTTAGGTTTGGCGCAATTACACCAATTACGTGGTCGTGTAGGTCGTTCGCACCATCAAGCATATGCCTATTTGTTAACGCCTCATCCCAAGCGTATGACTAAAGATTCCGTTAAACGTTTAGAGGCTATCTCCTCATTAGAAAACTTAGGAGCCGGGTTTGCCTTAGCAACACATGATCTAGAGATACGTGGTGCCGGTGAATTGCTCGGTGATGGTCAATCCGGACAAATCGCCACCATCGGTTATAGTCTTTATATGGATATGCTTAACAAAGCTGTCAATGCAATCAAACTTGGTAAAGATCCAGACTTCTCAGCGACATTTAGTGAACAGACCGACATTGAATTACGTATCCCAGCATTATTACCCGATGACTATATTGGAGATGTTAATTTACGCTTATCCATTTATAAACGTTTAGCGTCGTGCCAAGATGAACATGAAATCAATGAACTCCAAGTTGAAATGATTGACCGCTTTGGACTGTTACCTGAACCGGCTAAACATTTATTTATGGTGACGCACTTAAAACTCATCGCGCAATCGTTGGGAATGAAAAAAGTAGAAGCATCAGCTAAAGGTGGTGTGGTAGAGTTCTACCAAGATGCGAAAATTGATCCGAGTTTTTTGATCCAATTAATTCAACAAAACCCACAAGATTATCGCTTTGATGGCCCCACACGTTTGAAAGTCATGATAGAATCAAAGACAGCTCAAGGCCGAGTAGATTGGGTTGAGCAACTGATTATGAGTTTCTTTGAATTTGGTAAAGCAGCGTGAGAAAATGGATGAGTAAAGCGTTACGCGTAACACACAAGCCAAGCACAAAAATGATATATTTACTAATTATATCAATGCTTTTCTGTTTCTCATCAATAACCCGAGCTCAAGAAGATACTGACTGGTGGTTTGATGTTGAAATCTTAATTTTCAAACATAATAACGCAGAAAATACCGTTACTGAGCAATTTGATACTGTAGTAGATAAGCCCTTTTCCCCCCGTATTAGCAATGTGTTTTTACCTTTTTACGTAGTTGATACGAGCTGGATAGAACAAGCGTTACCCGAGTGTCCTAATCTCATCGATGTGTTAGCTGATAAATTTACGGATACAGTAACAAATACAGTAACGATGTCAGTAGCGAACGACTCATCTAACCAACACATTGGTCGAATGGATTGTGCTTACACACTGACATTAAGTGACTTAGTCGAGCGAAATCAACCCGTCGATCATTATCAAGCCTACCCCACATTACCTATTCATTATGAAGGGATTATCTTTCCTCGCAGTGAATATGCGCATATGTTGCCGCAATCAGAATTACAACTAGTGAGTTTGTACAAAGATGTAAATTGGGATAAATCCTACACCCCTTTACTGCATACTGTTTGGCGTCAACCGGTAAATATTGGTGATGAAAACGCCTTCTCCATTCCAATTTTAGCCGGTAAAAATTTAACGTATCAAGCGCCTACTCCTCAACTATTGGCGCAAGCTTCACTGGATCAAGCAAATACACTTATGGGTACTGATAATCTAAGCAATGAGTCTCTTATCAATGAGTCTCCTATCAGTGAGTCATCCATCAATATTGTGCAAAAAATTAAGTTAGGTTTAGATGGCACCGTTCCTCTCTATCCAGACCAACTCAAAGAAACCCAAGACAAAGCGATGATTGATACGACCTCTGTTTTTGAATTTGAAGGCTTGGTAACAATATACATTAAATACATTAATCGTGTGCCATACCTACATATCGATAGCCATGCGCTATTTAATACCTCACGCGTTTCAGATCCTTTGACGATCATCCCGCATACATTTAAACAGCGTCGACGCATCATTTCCAATCAAGTCCATTACTTTGATCATCCCTACTTTGGCATGGTAATTGAATTACGTCGTTATAAACGTCCGGCGTTAGCTGCCCTTGAGTCATCCATCGAGTCATCTACTAATTAATTTGTAAGGTTCAATTGTCCATGAAAATCTATACCCGCACCGGTGATACTGGTCAAACACAAGTTTACACCCACGAAGTACTTAAAAAAGACAAAGACGATAGTCTCTTACAATGCTACGGCACCTTGGATGAACTAAACTCTTATGTGGGTCTTATCACAGCCCACTTGGTCGCTGATAACAATAGTCACCTGCAAGCAGATACGACAACCTTACCTCACCCGGAGGTGTTATCATGGTTAGAGCAAATCCAACGTGATATATTCGCAATGGGATTTGCTATGTCAAATGCAAGCCAACTGCGTGATGGTGGAGTCGAATGGTTAGAATGTTGTATTGATAGTATGACTGAGCGGTTAGCGCCGCAAACTAGCTTTATATTACCTGGTGGAACAGTCAACGCCGCTAATATTCATGTCACGCGAACAATTGCTCGACGCGCTGAGCGTGAATTAGTCACATTACATAAACATACTGAACTAGCACCAAACGTGTTGAAGTACATTAACCGTTTATCCGATTTTATGTTTGTGTTGGCGCGTGCGACGAATGCACAAAGTCAGATTGCTGATATTAGTGTTTGATGCTACTCAGATGCTCGCTTAACGCGTTCAACCGCCAGTTTATAATTAGGATGCCCGAGTAACTGTTGATAGTGCAACACTGTTTGTCTATTAATGGAAACTAAGCCTTGTGGTCTCGTTGAATATTGCGCTTGATGTTGCACAGTATGTCCAAGGTTATCAAGTACTTTAATCGCCTCATCAGGGGCATTACATATCAATGCCATATCGACCCCTGCGGCTAACGCATGCTCAACACGAGATAACATATTCCCAGCTTGAGCTGCGGCGTGCATTGATAAATCATCCGAAAAGATCACACCTTGATAGCCTAGTTTTTGGCGTAATATCTGCTGCAACCAGATAGTAGAAAACCCAGCGGGTTGAGCATCAATATTTGGATATATGACATGAGCTGGCATGATGCCCGCTAATAAATCCTCTTTAATCAACCGTGTAAAGACAGCCATGTCATGTTCGAAAATCTCAGATTCTGAACGCTCATCAATCGGCATAGCGATATGCGAATCAGCTTGCACATTACCATGTCCAGGGAAATGCTTACCTATTGCAGGCATGCCCCATTGTGTCATGCCTTGAATAAAAGCGCGTGCTAACGTATCGATTTGAGTTTCACTTGTTGAAAAGCTACGCTGTCCAATCACGTCTGAGATCCCGTTAATATCTAGTACTGGTGCAAAGCTGATGTCCACACCATGCCCTAAACATTCTGCCGAGATGACAGTGCCACACGCCGTTGCTAATGGTTCTGGCTCTGCGTTCGACGCAATATTTCCCATCGCAGGAACGCTCGTAAATCCTTCAGTAAATCGTTGCACCCGTCCACCTTCTTGATCAACACTGATCAAGATCGGATGTGATGCGCTGGCTTTAATCTGAGCGGTGAGATGCCGTAATTGCTGTGGATCATAATAATTACGAGCAAACAAAATTACTCCGCCCGTTAATGGATGCCCAATAACTTCTTGCTCCTGTGCATTTAGTTCACAGCCTGCGACATCGAGCATTATGGGATGCATATGAGTTCCTGTATATGAGAAAAAAATAAGTTAAATACTGCACAAAATTGAGTGTGTAACTATCGGTCGGATTAGGTTAATGTATTAACATAATAATATAAAACCAATAAAGGAAGTGCAATTAATGAAATGGTTTAAACGTATAACGATCACCATAATGCTACTGATTGTCACTGCAATCGGACTAGTATACCTTTTATTATCAAGTTCAAAAGCACAACTTGATGGTTCTATCATCGCTAACTCACTCAGTTCGCCAGTCACCATTGCTCGTGACCAATATGGGATGGTTAAAATTATAGGAAGTAATCAATTGGATGCGTTTTATGCCCAAGGTTATGCCCACGGACAAGATCGGTTTTTCCAGATGGATTTATTACGTCGCAATGCAGCTGGAGAATTATCTGAATTATTTGGTGAAGGCGCATTATCACGTGATAAAAAAGCCCGTTTTCATCAATTTAGACAACGAGCTCAACGAGCCTTTGCGTTATTTCCAGACAATCAACGCGCTGTAGTTGAAAGCTATACACGTGGCGTCAATGCAGCTTTAGATGCTTACCCCATTGCACCATTTGAATACCTGTTAACAGGGTCGACTATGCGTCCGTGGAAAGCTGAAGATTCCCTATTAGCAATTTATAGTATGTATATGGATCTGCAAGGTTCACAAGTTGATCGCGATTTAATGCTGACTTATTTACACAGTGAATATGGCCAAGAAATGGTTGATTTTTTACTCTCTCCTTCGCCATATCAAGCGGCGATTGATGGTTCTACTCTGCCCTTAAACGAACAGGCTATTCCTGAGTTACCGTTGGTTACTAGCGCAATGACGTTTATCGATGAACCTTGGTTTGATTATTTTGAAGAAGCCGATATCGGCAGTAATAATTGGGCAGTATCGGCACAACATACAAAAAATGATCGTGCGTTACTAGCCAATGACATGCATTTAGGGTTAAATTTACCTGCCATTTGGTATCGCGCACAAATACAATACCCGCATGACGGTGAAGATATTACGGTTGTCGGTGTGAGTTTACCCGGCGCACCAGGTATTATTGTCGGATCTAATTTACATGCTGCTTGGGGATTTACAAATGCGAATGTGGATAATGTCGACTGGATTGCCCTGCCCGATGACTACGCTACCACCACGGTTAACGAAACGATAGTGACAACCGAAGGCAGTGAAGATTTCGCTATCACCATGAGTGAGTATGGACCGGTGCAAACCATCGACGGGCAACGTTTTGCACTGCGCTGGGTAGCACATACTGATTATGCAGTGAGTTTTAATTTATTGGATTTAGCGCATGCACATTCTGTTGATTCACTTATGGATGTTGCACAACATATTCGGATCCCAGTCCAAAATATGATGATGGCAGATAGCCAAGGTCAAGTAGCTTATCGATTAACGGGTGCGGTCACTTCGCGTGCCCCACTCCAATCCCATGCATTAAGCACGAGTCAATTTGCGACAGTCGAAAATGCATGGCAACAACCAGAAATGTTCACACCAATTTATCGTTCACCTACACACCATAAACTATGGACGGCAAATGCTCGGGTATTATCTACAAGTGAGATGTCCCGTTATGGTGATGGCGGGTATGCATTAGGCCCACGCGGTGTACAAATTGCTAATCGTCTAAAAGCTCAAAAGACATTTGATGAACAAGATTTTTTAGCGTTACAGTTAGATAACCGTGCAATTTATATGAAAACATGGCGTGACATACTACTCGCAACACTAGAACAGGCTGACGATCCACAATATGACCAAGCTATTTTAGCTTTACAAAATTGGCAAGCTTGTGCGTGTGCAGATGATGTCGGCTACACCCTTGCTCGCTACTTTAGAACACAAGTTATGTATGAACTGATGACGCCTTTATATCAAACAGCAAAACAAGCTGGCGTGCGTTTTAGTAGCATTAATCGCCATTTAGATACTGCCGTCTTGCGACTTTTAGAGGAACAACCCACATCTTGGTTAGCGGGTAACTACAAAAGTTATGAAAAATTAAAATTAGCTATGTATCAGCAAACTATTAATAAACTCGCGTCCAAAATGCAATTGATTCAGACTAATAAACAAATTGACCTGTCACAATTTACTTGGGGTAAGGTTAATGAGCTTAATATTCGTCACCCTATATCAAGACAGGTGCCAGTATTAGCAAAGTACCTTGATATGCGCCCTGTACCTGGTTTTGGTGATAGCTTTATGCCGGGGGTTCAAAATGGCACACATGGGGCTTCTCAGCGTTTTATCGTACAACCAGGGTTAG
Source organism: Glaciecola sp. (assembly GCA_029251505.1). Taxonomy (GTDB): domain Bacteria; phylum Pseudomonadota; class Gammaproteobacteria; order Enterobacterales; family Alteromonadaceae; genus Opacimonas. The sequence continues at coordinate 18,775 of JAQXDG010000103.1, forward strand.
AAGAGAATGGCTTTATGTCTTTACCAGGAGGTCAATCTGGACATCCTTTATCTAAGTATTATGATGCGGGTTTTGAAGTGTATGCAGAACATCAAGGATTACCGCTGCTGTTTCAACAACCACAGCATAAGTTGACACTGAGAGCGCATTGAGCAAAATACGGCAGTAGTTGTAACGCAAAAAAAAATGAGGTGTTATTTACGTGTAGATAAAGAGGCTTGCCATTGCACTCGTGCATTGGCAATATCTTGTTCCGTAACAAGTCGAGAATCTGCACTAGCTAAGGCTTTTGCCATATTAAAAATGATTAAATCACGATCAATAATCAACTTCGTGGCTTCTTGATAGAGCTGCCCTCGCGCTTCTGGAAATGCCGCTAACAATCCATCTAAAGAATGAAGTTCATGGTAACGCTTTTCCACTTCTTGATTAAACCAAGCACGCTTGGCGCGAAATGTCATAAAATCGACAGCCTGAGCAGAACGTAAAAATTTAATTTGTTGGGGAGCTAAATTGAGTTGCACTGCTGTATCGATTAAACGTGCTTGTAATGCTATTAGTGCTTGAGGTTCAGTAAACTTCACGGCGCTAAACGCAGAATTGATCACTTCTTGTACGTTCAACAAATCCATCGCGCTTAAGTTAGAAACCGGACCTGCACCTGTCGGATCGCGAAACAAGATAGTCTCAAAATCAATTTTAGCTTGCCTTGTTTGAGCTACCATCGGTTTGGTAACTTGGTGTTGAATAAATTGAGTGTACGCCAACCAGCCACCATAACTGAGTAGAGATAGACTACATAAAAGCGTAAAAAGCACCCGAAGGTGCTTTAAATATGAAGGTTGTACCATTACTAGGATTCAGATCCAGGGGCATTTTCAACGCGAGATTTCAATTTTTGACCTGGTTTAAATGTCACCACACGACGTGCTTTGATAGGAATATCTTCGCCCGTTTTAGGATTACGACCAGGTCGTTCTTTTTTAGTTCTAAGGTCAAAATTACCAAAACCGGACAATTTGACTTGTTCACCGTTTTCCAAAGATGATTTGATTTCTTCAAAAAATGCTTCGACTAAGTCTTTTGCGTCTTTTTTATTTAAACCCACTTTCTCGAACAAATGTTCAGCCATTTCAGCTTTGGTCAAAGCCATAAAATTACTCTCTTAACGTTGCAGCAAGTTGAGACTTTAATCCTGATACCACTTGGTCTACGCATGCTTGTATTTCTGCTTCTTCAAGTGTTTTTTCAGGGTCAGAAAAGACCAATGAAACTGCTAGGCTCTTTTCACCCTCTGCAATTCCCTCGCCTTTATATATATCAAATAATGTTAGGTCAACTAATTGATTTACGCCAACTTTCTTGATACAAGAAACAATATCAGCATAACTTACATTGTCTTTGACTACAATTGCTATATCGCGTTTATTAGTTGGAAATTTAGAAATAGCTTGCGCTTTTGGTAGTACACGCCCTGTTAACGCAGCCTGCTCTATTTCAAACATAAACACTTTCGCATTCACACCTAACGTCTTAGCAAATTGTGGATGTAATGCCCCAACGAAACCAACAACTTGACCCTCTTTCAAGATATCAGCACCTTGACCAGGATGTAATAAAGCTTGTTCTGACTTCGCAAAACTAAACGCCTCAGGTGTTGCCGTTTTCGCAATTAAACGTTCAACATCACCTTTAACCGAGAAAAAATCAACAGCAGTTGCTTCCTGCCAAGATTCAGTTAGCACCGTACCAGCACATACAGCTGCAATCATAGGTGTTTGTTCGACACCACTTGGCGATTGTTCATTCGCAACAAAACGCAAACCCGTTTCAAATAAACGCACACGTGCTTGTTGGCGTTTTTGGTTATAACCTAATGCTTGTAATAGGCCCGTTACCAAACTAACACGCATCACTGACATATCGGCAGAGATCGGATGAGGTAAGGTTAATGTTGGTGTATCACTAAACAACGCAGATTGTTTTTTCGGATCAACAAAACTATACGTGATCGCTTCATCATAACCTTGTTGTAACAATACTTGTTTTAATGCATTTAATGGTAATTGTGCTTCATCAGCTGGACGCATATTTAATGACGCAGTTGGCGCAACATTAGGAATGTTGTTATAGCCATATACACGTGCGACTTCTTCAATTAAATCTTCTTCAATGCTGATGTCAAAACGATACGCAGGTACTGAAACTGACCACTGAGCGTTATCATAGATAACACCGAAGCCTAATCGAGTTAAGATCTCTGTTACAGTCTCAGTAGCAATCGAAATCCCGATGATTTTAGCTAAACGCGCTTCACGTAAAACGACATCGGTCGCTTGAGGTACATGCTCAATAGCAACAGCTTCAATAATCGGCCCTACTTCACCACCAACAATACTCGTGAGTAACGTCGTAGCACGTTCCATTGCATCTCTTTGTAGCTGTGGATCAACACCACGTTCATAGCGATGCGACGCATCAGTATGCAAACCATATTGACGCGATTTACCTAAGATTGCATCAGGGGCAAAAAATGCCGCTTCTAATACAATATTATGGGTGTCACTCGTTACACCAGAATGCAAACCTCCAAAGATACCCGCTAATGCCAGCGCTTTGTGTTCATCAGCAATGACTAACGTATTGGCATTTATTTTTATTTCAGTCTCATCTAATAACGTTAATGCTTCGTCTTGAGTTGCCATGCGCACATGGATATCACCCTCAATACTATCAGCATTAAAGGCATGCATTGGATGACCGAGTTCAAGAAGAATATAGTTCGTCACATCGACCACAGGATCTATGGAACGAATGCCACTACGACGTAATTTTTCAGATAACCATAATGGTGAACTAGCGGATAAATCAACGTTTTTTATAACTCGCGATAAATAGCGAGGACAAGCATCCGGCGCATCAAGATGCACAGCTTTGCTGTCACTAATCGTTGCAGGAACTGGCGTAATTTCTGGATAAGTCACAGTCAAGGAGTTAAGTACACCAACTTCACGTGCGACACCACGCATGCCAAGGCAATCGGCACGGTTGGGTGTTAAATCGATTTCAATCGCGGTGTCATTTAAGTTTAAATATTCGCGGATATCTTGGCCAACCGGCGCATCACTCGGTAATTCTAAAATGCCGTCATGATCATCACTAATACCCAACTCAGAAAAACTACACAACATACCCAATGAAGGTTGACCGCGTAGTTTGGCTTTTTTAATTTTGAAATCGCCAGGTAAGACCGCACCAACACAAGCGACGGCAACCTTTAAGCCTTGACGGCAATTTGGCGCACCACAAACAATATCAAGTAATTCATCTGCACCAACATCAATTTTGGTGACACGTAATGTATCGGCATCGGGATGTTGACCACATTCGACAACATGACCAATAACAACGCCACTAAATTCGCCTGCTACAGGCTCTAAGCCGTCTACTTCTAGACCAGCCATTGAAATTTGTTCGGCCAACGCATGGGTGTCTAAACTTGGGTTTACATATTCACGCAACCACTTTTCTGAAAAAATCATGCCCTAACCTCTTATTTGAATTGCTTAAGAAAACGTAAATCGTTTTCAAAAAATGCTCGTAAATCATTTACACCATAGCGCAACATAGTCAGGCGTTCTACGCCCATGCCAAATGCAAAACCGGTATATTCTTCTGGATCAATTCCCACTGATTTAAGCACATTAGGATGAACCATACCGCAACCTAAGACTTCGAGCCATTTGCCATTTTCACCCATCACATCCACTTCAGCAGAAGGCTCAGTGAAAGGAAAATACGACGGACGAAAACGTACCGTTAAGTCTTTTTCAAAAAAGTGATTTAAGAAATCATGTAAAATGCCTTTTAACTCAGTAAAAGAAACATTCTTGTCAACCATCAACCCCTCTACCTGATGAAACATAGGTGTGTGAGTTTGGTCATAATCATTACGATAAACACGTCCTGGAGAAATAATCCGGATAGGCGGCTTTTCAACTTCCATCGTACGGATTTGTACGCCAGACGTTTGTGTGCGAAGCATCACATCAGGGTTAAAATAAAACGTATCATGATCCGCTCGTGCAGGATGATTGGCTGGAATATTTAATGCATCAAAGTTATGAAACCCATCTTCGACTTCAGGGCCTGTTTTAACTGCAAAACCTAATTCACCAAAGAAACTCTCGATACGTTCAATGGTTCGAGAAACCGGATGCATATTACCCACGTTTTGGGCAATCCCGGGTAAGGTCACATCCACGGCTTCAATAGCTAGCTTAGCATTCATTTCAGCTAATTTTAATGCATCAGACTTAACACTAATTAGTTGTTGAATTTCTTGCTTAGCAACGTTGATCTTTTGACCTGCAAGCGGACGTTCTTCATTAGATAATTTACCTAGGCCCTTGAGTAAATCGGTTAATTTACCTTTTTTACCCATAAAATCGACGCGAACTGCGTCAAGCGTAGCTACATCAGCGGCAGCTTCAATTAAGCTTTTGGCTTCATTGACAATGGCTTCAAGTTCCATGGAATCCCCAAATGGAAGTAGTTAAACAGAATAATTAAGCACGTATTTTACATGAAATAGACAGGGTTTGTGTAGTTAAACACGCGTAAAATCAAAGATATCTGAAAAAAAAGCAAAAAAAAACGGTGAACATCCGGTTCACCGTTTTTCCAGAACTTAAACTTTTGCTAAAATATTATGCTAAAGCACCTTTAGCCACTTCGACTAATGCGGTGAAAGCAACTTTATCGTGAACAGCGATGTCAGCAAGGATCTTACGATCGATCTCAACAGACGCTTTCTTCAAACCGTTAATGAAACGGCTGTACGATAAACCATTTTGACGTGATGCCGCATTGATACGCGCAATCCATAACTGACGGAATTGACGCTTACGTTGACGACGGTCACGATATGCATATTGACCAGCTTTTGTTACTGCTTGAGCCGCTACGCGATATACACGTGAACGAGCACCGTAATAACCTTTGGCCTGCTTTAATACTTTTTTATGACGAGCGCGAGCTACTACGCCGCGTTTAACTCTAGCCATTGTTCAGTCTCCTGTCTTAAACGTAAGGTAACATGCGTTGGATAAGCTTAGTATCCGATACATGAACTAATTTTTTGCCACGTAAGTGACGCTTACGCTTAGTACTCTTCTTGGTCAAAATGTGACGCAAGTGAGACTGCTTTGATTTGAAACGACCAGACGCTGTCTTACGAAAACGCTTAGCTGCTCCAGAGTTGGATTTCATTTTAGGCATTGCTAAAACTCCGCATTGTTATATAAAGCCAAAAATTTGCAGATTAAATGGCTGATTAAAATTTAGTAATTAGGTGTTACCTGATTGCAGTCAGGTAAACTTGTAGACCAAAATTACTTCTTAAGTGGGGCCAAGACCATAATCATTTGTCGTCCTTCAACTCGATGAGGGAACGATTCACAATTTGAGATTTCATCCAAATCCGCTTTAACACGTTTAAGTAATGTAATCCCGATCTCTTGGTGAGCCATTTCACGACCGCGGAAGCGGATTGTGACTTTGGCTTTATCACCAGCCTCTAGAAAGCGACGCAGGTTGCGCAGTTTGACCTGGTAATCGCCTTCATCAGTGCCAGGGCGAAATTTAATCTCCTTGACCTGAATTTGCTTTTGTTTTTTCTTCTGCTCTTTAAGAGCTTTACTCTTCTCAAAAAGGAATTTGCCATAATCCATGACCTTACAGACAGGTGGCTCTGCATTTGGGCTGATTTCAACCAAGTCTAACGTGTTGGCATCAGCTAAAGCTTGCGCTTCAGTTAATGTGACAACACCTAATGGTTCACCTTCCACACCAACTAAACGAACTTCGCTTACGTTAGTGATTTCGTCATTGATCCGAGCTTTGTCGCTCTGAGCCTTATTATTAGCGCCTTTAATGTGCTATTCCTCCAAGAGATTATCTAATTACTTTATCTGCGATGTCTTGCCCGACTTTAACTAAGAACTCGTCAATTGACATTTTTCCTAAGTCATCGCCTTTACGGGTACGTACCGCTACTTCGCCAGCTTCCATTTCTTTATCGCCGACAACTAACATATACGGAACACGCTTCAAAGTGTGCTCGCGGATTTTAAAGCCTATCTTCTCATTTCTCAAGTCCGGTTTCACTCTAATTCCACTTTCTTGCAGTTTTTTTGCAATTTTTTGACAATAATCGGACTGTTTGTCCGTAATATTCAAAATTACTGCCTGAGTTGGAGCTAACCAGGTCGGAAAATGACCAGCATATTCTTCTGTTAATATACCAATAAAGCGTTCTAACGATCCTAAAATCGCTCTGTGAATCATTACCGGTACTTTTCGTTCGCCATCTTCAGCGACATAAGTCGAACCTAAACGACCCGGCATTGAAAAATCGAGCTGCACTGTACCACATTGCCACGGACGATCTAAGCAATCATGCAAAGTAAATTCAATTTTAGGACCATAAAACGCCCCTTCGCCAGGCTGATATTGAAATTCAATGTCATTCGCTGCTAATGCTTCGGCTAACGCCGCTTCGGATTTATCCCACATTTCATCACTACCGACACGTTCTTCTGGACGTGTTGATAATTTCACGACGATTTTTTCAAAGCCAAAGGTCTCGTAGGTGTCATACACCATTTTAATACAACCACTGACTTCTTCTAAAATTTGTTCTTCCGTACAGAAGATATGTGCATCATCTTGGGTAAAACCTCGTACTCGCATCAAGCCATGTAATGCACCAGAAGGTTCATTACGGTGACAACAACCAAACTCAGCCATACGCAACGGTAAGTCTCGGTAAGATTTTAAGCCTTGATTAAAGATTTGAACATGCCCAGGGCAGTTCATTGGTTTAATGGCATATTCACGTTTTTCAGACTCAGTGGTAAACATGTTAGCCGAATACTTGTCCCAGTGACCTGATTTTTCCCATAAAGACCGGTCCATCATTAATGGGCCCTTTACTTCTTGATAATCATATTGAGTCAGCTTTTTACGAATGAAGCCTTCTAATTCAGTGTAAATAGACCAACCGTCATTGTGCCAGAATACCATTCCGGGAGCTTCTTCTTGCCAATGAAACAAATCTAGCGTTTTACCGATCTTACGATGATCACGCTTCTCGGCTTCTTCAAGACGGTTCAAATAAGCTTTTAATTGCTTTTTATCTGCCCATGCTGTGCCGTAGATGCGCTGTAACATTTTATTATCAGAATCACCACGCCAATACGCACCGGCCACTTTCATAATTTTAAAGTGTTGGCAAAAACGCATGTTAGGTACATGAGGACCACGACACATATCGACATATTCTTCATGTACATATAATGCAGGGGTTTCGTCTTGACCGATGTTCTCGTCCAAGATTTGCATTTTATAAGTTTCATTACGCTCAACAAAGGTGTCACGTGCTGTTTGCCATGAGCCAACTTTTTTGACAACGTCATAAGATGTTTTCGCTAACTCTAACATGCGCTTTTCAATTTTAACTAAATCATCCTGAGTCAAAGAATGATCCATATCCACATCATAATAAAAACCATTATCTATGGTAGGCCCAATCGCCATTTTTACATCTGGGAATAATTGCTTGATTGCATGACCAATTAAATGAGCACAAGAGTGACGAATAATCTCAAGACCGGCATCATCGCGTGCCGTTATGATCTGTAATTGTGCATCTGTGGTAATAAGATCACAGGCATCAGCTAATTCGCCATTGATTTTGCCAGCGATTGTCGCTTTTGCAAGACCTGGACCTATGTCATTTGCCACGTCCATAATAGACACAGCATTATCGAATGCACGGGTTGAACCGTCTGGTAGGGTAATAATTGGCATGAAAAATCCTTGAACAGTGGTGACGCCTACAGTGCGCCACTTGTATTTAAAAAAACATCATATTTCATAAGTTAAACCTTATGATGATGATACAATGCGCGATATTATACAGATAGAGCCTATTTTGATGCAATCTTTTGTTTTTTTTATATTAATCAGTGTATTTGTTAGCGGCAGTAGTGTTGCCGAAGAAACGCCATGGCAAGCAGAAAAGATCAATCAGCACATTTTAGTCAGTTCATCGACACAAGACGGCATCTATCAAATTAATGCTAAAATGTATGTCCATGCTAGCCCCGATGAGTTTTTTACATTATTAGAAACCACTGACAAAAATTGCCAATGGATAGCGAATTGCAACACGGTAGAAATTTTAAATAATACAATAGACAATACCCGCTATGTACATACTGTTTTTGATAGTCCTTGGCCGGTTGCGGATCGTGAAATGTATACTCGTTCAATACATGAATTTAGTGCTGATCACCAACACCTATCGATCATCATTGACGATATTGCTGATAGTTACCCTGCTCACCCTCGCCGTGTCATGATCCGCGATGTGCGTGCGCAATGGTCGATGACTCACTACCATAATGATTGGTATGAACTCAGTTATCTTGCTAGTGCAGATCCTGGCGGCGTGATACCACAATGGCTATCAAAGCAATTATTAAAAGATTCAACAGCCATTACGTTTACCCGGTTACGCGAGCGTTTACATGCTGACAAAATATTTTAGCCTCTCACATCCCCCTAGTTATATAGGTATCGGTTTACTGCTTGGCGTTATTGCGCTCATTACCGGCTGCCAACCGCATCAATCATTACCCTCTGCATTAGACGAATATCAAACGCGGATACATCGTGTATTAGCTATCCCTGAGCAACCGACCAATACAGCTGTCACGCTAAACTACCCAGAGGCTTCACAACGTTCGATTACTATTCCCAGAACAAGTATGCCACTTGCTGATTTTTATGCCATTAGTGGTTGTGAATTAGCCCCATTAATCGCACAGCGAAATACCGCTCTAGGCAAAGTAGAATACCCATCACGTCGCTTAGTTTATGAATCCACATTACTACACACGCTAACTCATTGTATTAAACTTGTCGCTACTAAAGATATGACGACAACGGATGCTAACGCAGCATTGTTTGACACACTCAAAGTCAAACAAATTCATTACCCAAAAGCATGGGCTAACGTTATTCAAAATAGTCACAGTATGCGCCTAGGGCTCGGGTTTTCACCGGGATATATTGAAGGTGATGCTAGTGACGGGTTTGTCGAGACCAAGGCGGCATTACAATATTTATATCAAGCTCACCTTAGCCCGCCATTAAATATTACACAGCTAGAAACACAACTCAATGTACTCGAGAGTTATCGATTACCTGCTCGTTTGTACCGCTCAACCCAATTGATAACAGTAGAGTTAG
>JAQXDG010000184.1 GCA_029251505.1 Glaciecola sp.
GGGCCAATACCAAACGTAATATCATGATTCATGATGTTTGATACATATTCACCTTGATTGGGGTTGCGGGGTTTAACGACTCCGCGTTTGGTTTTGATTTGTACTTGTTTGCCATAGGGATGATCGTCTTCGCGAGTTTGCTCTAACACCCGTTGTGTTTGGATGGCGAGATGAATGTCTTCAGGGTCAATTTCTTTGATAGCACCGTGCACCGGTGCTGTCTCGACATAGAGTTGTTTAAGTAATTCAATCACAACTTCATTAATTGCGGCATTACCAATGATTTTAAAAGCATTATTGCGATAGGTGATTTCCACACCTAAACGACGTTCTAGTTGTTTGATATTATTATCGTATGGGCCACATAAACTGGACAAACGTTTATTATCTTCTGGTACTAATAAAATTTCTCTAACGTCTAAATTACTCAAAAATGCCTCGATGGATAGTTATGGTTATCAATTAATTACGCTTGTGGAGCAGGTGTCACTACATTGACCCCTAAAGATTGTGCTTGTTTTTGTACAATGCTTTGTGGTGAAACGGCAATCCGCAGACCCATTTCACTCTCACGGCGTAATACATCACCACGTAATGAATTGCTGAACACGTCAGTGATCATCACATCAAGAAATTGACCAATCATATCCGGCGTGCCTTCAAAGTTAACGACGCGGTTATTTTCAGTACGGCCAGTCAGCTCCATTGGATTTTTCTTGGATGGACCTTCGACTAAAATACGCTGTTCAGTATTGAGCATGTTTCGGGCGATACGTAAGGCACTTTGATTGATGCGATCTTGTAAGATCCACAACCGTTTTTTCTTTTCTTCTTCGCTCACATCATCAGGCAAATCTGCCGCTGGTGTGCCAGGACGTGCCGAGTAGATGAAGCTAAAGCTCAGATCATAATCAATATCGTTAATCAGTTTCATGGTGTCTGCAAAATCTTGCTCAGATTCACCCGGAAAGCCAATGATAAAATCAGATGACATGGATAAATTAGGGCGGATTTTCTTTAATGCGCGAATTTTTGATTTGTATTCAATCGCCGTATGACCACGTTTCATCAGATTCAAAATACGGTCAGAACCACTTTGCACTGGTAGATGTAAGTGATCCACTAATTCAGGAATAGACGCATACGCATCGACAATATCATCAGTAAATTCGACAGGGTGTGATGTTGTGTAACGAATTCGGTCAATGCCATCAATTGACGCAATCAGCTCTAACAACTCAGCAAAACGACAGACACTACCATCGAAATGTGGACCACGGAACGCATTGACATTTTGGCCTAATAGATTCACTTCACGGACACCTTGCTCAGCAAGTTGTGCGATTTCTAATAATACATCGTCGACAGGACGTGAGACTTCCTCACCGCGGGTGTAAGGTACCACGCAAAAAGTACAATACTTAGAACAACCTTCCATAATTGAAACAAAGGCACTTGGACCATCGGCGCGAGGTTCAGGTAAACGGTCAAACTTTTCAATTTCTGGAAAGCTGACATCAACGACGCTCTTAGAGCCGCCTTTTATATCTCTGATCATCTCAGGTAAACGGTGTAAGGTTTGGGGGCCAAAGATAATGTCAACATAAGGGGCACGTTGACGAATATGATCGCCTTCTTGTGATGCCACACAACCACCCACACCAATAATCAAATCCGGTTTAGCTTTTTTGAGGTTTTTCCAACGGCCTAACTGATGGAATACTTTTTCTTGGGCTTTTTCGCGAATAGAACACGTATTAAGTAAAATAACATCTGCGTCTTCAGGCTCTTGTGCAAGCGTATAACCGTGCGTGGCGTCTAACAAGTCTGCCATTTTTTCCGAGTCATACTCGTTCATTTGGCAGCCCCAGGTTTTAATATATAATTTTTGGCTCATGGATGGGCTTTCTGTCGATAACTATTTGGCCTTATTTTAGCCTGTAATTGCGCCAATGACTAGTGTTGTGCTGTCAGTCTTGCACCTAATCGACTCCTCCATCATAATAGCTTCATTATAAGTACGTTTTATTACTTATCCAAAGACACTAAGGAATCTCATGTCGCAAATGCAAACTCAATACGTTGTTGTCGGTGGTGGTATGGTTGGAACCGCAATGGCTCTGGGCTTAGCACGCCAGGACAAAGACGTTGTGTTGATTGAAGCCTTTCCTGCACCTGCTTTTAATCCTAGTCAACCGCCGGATCTGCGCATGTCTGCATTAGCCCAAGCCAGTGTCGAGTTTTTAACCGATTTAGGTGCATGGCAACATATTGAGACAATGCGTACTCGTCCTTACACGGGATTAGCAGTATGGGAGCATCCACTTGCACGCACTGAGTTTCATGCTGTTGATATCGGTGCACAGCGTTTAGGTGTGTTTGTCGAAAACCGTATCACCCAACTAGGCTTAGGTGCAGCATTGGCACAGTATGATAATTGCCGCGTCATTCACTCTACTGTGTTGAGCAGTGATGCCAAAACGGGTAGGGTCATTTGTACCGATGGAACAAGCATCAAAGCACAAAACATTATTGCTGCGGATGGCGTTAAATCAGGTGTGCGCGAATCAGCAGGGATCACAACTCAAGGCTGGCAATATGAGCAGCAAGCGTTGGGTATCACAATCAAAAATCATTACGGCGATGTTGAGAGCCAAAATCGTGGACAAAGTTTAACGTGGCAACAATTTACGCCTTCGGGTCCTTTGGCGTTTTTACCGATGCACGAAGATTATGCATCATTAGTGTGGTATGACACACCAGAACGGATTAATCAGTTAAAAATACTGGCAGAGCAAGACGATAAAGCGGATTTGCATGCTGCAATTCGGGCTCGATTCCCGAATGATTTAGGTGAATTTGAAGTACTTGATTGTGCCTCTTTTCCATTATCTCGCATGCATGCGGTACGCTATATCAAACATAATGTTATTTTAATTGGGGATGCGGCGCACGCTATTAATCCCTTAGCCGGGCAGGGTGTGAACATCGGTTTTCAGGATATTAAGTGCCTGTTAGCAGTCATTGCTCAAGAAGGTAATAGGATCACTGAATACGAAAAACCTCGCCAACGTGCGAATTTACAAATGATGACAGCGATGGATGGGTTTTATGTTGCCTTCTCTAATACCAACCCTGTTCTTAAAGCGCTGCGTAATATTGGGCTATTTGGTGCTGATAAAGGCGGTAAACTAAAGCACGCAGTCATGAAAAAAGCCATGGGGATCTAACTGATGACGATTATTTATATTTTAGTGATTTTATTTTTGACTTTGTTTGTGGTGACCAAAGTCATTGAAAATTCCAAGATGCGGATCTCGGATGAGGACACTAGCAAAATCAGCCGCTGGATCTTGCCATTAGTCGGTGTGGCGTTAATCGTGCAGCTGATTATGTTTATGGTGCGAGGATAAGCTGATTACTTATCCCAAATCCCTTGTTCTGTGTCACCTTGGATGTCGCAATCCCCGGTTTTGTAGGTAATCGTCTCTTTGCGTTCAAGCTTACCGATGTAATCTTTGGTGATAGACACAATGGTAGGTGTCATCATGACAATCGCTATCATGTTGATCACGGTCATTAACCCTAATGCCATATCAGCGGCGGCCCACACTTGCGGCATAGCAGCCATTGAGCCCCACAGGATCATAATGAGATAACCGGCAGTGTAACAACCACGACCGATTTTGTTATCGAGCTTAAACATATGCAGATTACTTTCGCCATAAGCATAGTTAGCGACGACAGAGGTAAACGCAAATAAAGAAATAGCGGCTGCGACAAAATCGGCGCCACTGCTACCTAAATGAAATTCCATAGCGGACTGAGTTAAGCGAATCCCTTCCATTTGCTCACTAGCACTGCCGCCCGCTAACAAAATAATAAACGCGGTAGCCGTACACAAAATCATAGTATCAACAAATACTCCTAACATTTGCACATAGCCTTGCGCTGCAGGATGGTTAGGATTCGGTGTTGCTGCTGCAGCTGCATGCGGCACACTTCCTGAACCTGCTTCATTTGAGTATAAGCCACGTTGCACACCATTCGCTATGGCAGCACCAAACGTACCGGCAACGGCTTCTTGTAAACCAAATGCTTGCAATACAATATCACTGAGCACACCAGGTAATAAATCAATATTAATAATCATAATAGCCAATGCGACTAAGACGTAGGTGACACCCATGAATGGTACTACCCATTGTGCAAAATTTGCAATGGCTCTGAATCCGCCTACAACAATTAATGCGGCTAAACTAATAATGACTAAACCCGAATATAACGTATCAATACCATAGGCATTGTTTAATGCATCAGTAATGGTGTTGGCTTGTACCGCGGAAAAAATAAAGCCATAACCCAAAAATAAGCACAATGAGAACAATACGGCTAACCAACGTTTTTTGAGACCTTGTTGGATATAATAGGCTGGGCCACCACGGTATTCACCATTGGCATCCTTAACTTTGTATAATTGGCCTAGCACGCTCTCAGCAAAACCGGTCGCCATTCCTAAAAAGGCAATGACCCACATCCAAAATATCGCGCCAGCACCACCCAATGATATAGCAACGGCGACCCCTGCTAAATTACCTGTACCGACACGTGCCGAGAGGGACGTACACAATGCTTGAAAAGAGGATATACCCGCTTTATCTGAAGCGGTTGAGTTGCGCATTATCCCAAACATGTGGCTGAAGTGCTTGACCTGTATAAAGCCGAGTTTCCAGGTGAAGAAGATACCACCAATCAGTAGGATATATATAAGGACTTGCCCACGTCCCCATAGGACAGTATTTATTGCGTCGATGATATCAGTGATCATGTGTGACTCTTTTGTATGATGAAATGATTAACTAAGCGATTAGTGTATGATAAATTACCTACAAAACCTAGTTTGTATAGGATAGTGGTTATTTTTTAATTGATATAATATGATTTTGAAAAGAAATTGGAAGTGAAATGGCTGGGGTAGCAGGACTCGAACCTACGGATGACGG
>JAQXDG010000126.1 GCA_029251505.1 Glaciecola sp.
ATTACAAGCAGCACCGACGGACCAACCGGCTACACCATCAGCCCCTACTCAATCCGTTACAGAACACATGATGGGAGCCGGCAATGCGCTTGTCAGCTTCGATCTGCAAAATTTTATTGATACTTATGTGATGCCTTGGGGCATCAATATTGTACTGGCGTTAGTTATTTATGTGATTGGTAAAATCGTCGTCAAGGTATTAGTGAGCGTATTTGGCAAAATCATGGCCAAATCAAAATATGACGATATGTTAATCGATTTCTTAAAATCGATCGTTAATGCGATCTTGATGTTGTTCGTTATTGTCGCTTCTTTAGACCAATTAGGCGTAGACACAACTTCGCTAGTGGCTATATTAGGTGCTGCAGGTTTAGCGATTGGTTTGTCATTACAAGGTTCGTTACAAAACTTTGCTGCTGGGGTGATGTTATTGGTGTTTCGTCCCTTTAAAGCGGGTGATTTTGTTGACGCTGCAGGTGTCTCTGGTTCGGTCAAAACGATTGGCATTTTTTCTACCACGATGACCACCGGTGATAACAAACAGATTATCGTCCCGAATGGCAAGATATACAGTGATAACATCACTAATTATTCAGCGAAAGACACGCGCCGTGTAGATATGGAGTTTGGTATTGGTTATGGCGATGACTTGTTAAAGGCAAAAAATGTCCTTGAGTCCATGTTAGACGCCGATCCTCGGGTCTTAAAAGATCCAGGGTATAAAGTCGCCGTTGGTGCATTGGCTGATAGTTCCGTTAATTTTATTGTGCGTCCGTGGGTTAAATCTTCTGATTACTGGGGCTTGAAATTTGATTTTACTGAAGCGGTGAAATTACGTTTTGATGCCGAAGGCATTTCTATTCCGTTCCCACAAATGGATGTGCATTTAGATAAGTAACGCTAGCAATATGTTCCTTAGCGTAAATAAATGCTTAGCGAAAAATAAAAAAGGACAACAATGTGCAGTGATTTCACAACGTTGTCCTTTTTTGTCAGTTAAGTTTTGTGTTTATGGCTGACGCTTGTCTCGTGCTACTAAGCACTTATTTATTCCAAGGCATAATTGCCATTAGGCGACCTAGCCCACAAAAACCAGTAATGCCGGCAAACATCATACCTGCACCAAAAAATCCCGATAACCAAATAAAGTTAGGATTGATCGTTTGTGACAAAATCACGCCTGTCAGAACACCCGTACCTATGGTCAATTGAACTTGGCGATCAAGTGGTAAAAATGCAGATTTGGTTTTGTTGATAGCCATACCCGCAGTTTCCCAAGCGATAATCCCACCTTCCAGATTATAAAATGCGGCATCAGGATGTTGTTCAACTAAGGTTTGACAAGCTTTTTGTCCGCGCATTCCTTTTTGACAATGAATAATCACTTTTTTGTTTGCAACATCAATGCCATCTAAATTGAGATTACTTAATGGCTTGAGGTGTGCTTGAGTAATATTGGCTTGACGATGTTCTGCAGGTTCGCGGACATCGATTAAAACCGCTTCATTATTGGCTAATAACTGCTCAGCATCAACGCTGTTAATTGTTTGGTATGACATAGATTAAGCTCTCTTTAATTGGGATAACAATAAGCGAGATACAATGACGATAAGATCGATAACGTCACCGGATCGGTAATTTTATAAATAATGGACTTGCCTTCTTTGTCAGCCGTAACGACCTCAGCTTCTTTTAATTTAGCTAAATGTTGTGACACCACCGATTGTGATAAGCCACTTGCGGCCACTAGGGAACTGACATCTTTAGGTGCATCTTGTAATAAACATAAAAGCATTAATCGATTAGAGTTGGCTAATGATTTTAGTTTTGTTTCAGCTTTACTCGCTGACTTATAAAGGTTTTCGATGTTTTTCATTTCTATATGATATTAGCATTTGCTAATATATCAAGGGGTTTTATGATGATATATCAAAACGGTATTAGCATGATTTTTTTATATATATAAAGTCTAACTAGCAACTTGCTTATATTTCATTTAGTTAT
>JAQXDG010000128.1 GCA_029251505.1 Glaciecola sp.
TATCAGAACCTGTGCCTGTTCGAGTATAGACATAGGTAATCGGTGTTAATGCCAGTTGTGCGGCTGAATCGTTTGCTTGATATAAATATCGAGTGGTCTCGTTACGTTTATCGGTTAAAAAATATTTAGAAATTTTGGATTCGTATTCTAATTGCCATAATTTATTAGGCAGTTGAGACAGTCTTAGGATTGCATAACCTACAGGTGTAGCATCACCATCATAATACGCTTCGAATTGAGATTCGAAAGGAGCGAGTTGATAGTCTTGCTGAGTAATCAATTGAGCTTGAGTTAATCCTGAAAATAAACTTACAAATAAAGTTACACACCATATTGCAATGGAGTGATTAACTTTATTTGAAACCCTATTCGTCGTGTGCAAAGCCGTTACTTCCTAATACGTGTTGATCCATGAACGCACGTCCATCATCCATAATTAAGCGGTCTTGAATGAACCAACGTACCACTAATGGGTAAATTTGATGTTCTTGTACTTGTACTCGTTGCGCAATATCTTCAGCATCATCTTCAGGGAAGATAGGTACTTTTGCTTGCAAAATAACCGGTCCACCATCGAGTTCTGGTGTGACAAAGTGCACTGATACACCGTGCTCCGTATCGCCATTGTCAATCGCACGCTGGTGTGTATTTAAGCCTTTATATTTAGGTAATAATGACGGGTGAATATTAATCAAACGCCCTAAATATTGATTAACAAACGAATCGCTTAAAATCCGCATAAAACCGGCTAATACAATTAAATCTGGTTGATACTCTTCAATCGTAGTCACCAACAGCTTATCATAAGCTGCACGGTCACCAGATGTTGATTGACTATCAACACAGACATGTGGAATGCCGGCTTCTTTAGCGCGTTGTAAACCAAACGCATCGGGCTTGTTTGAAATCACACATACAATTTGTGCAGCATCATCTGAACAATGGATTTGATCAATAATTGTTTGTAGATTACTGCCTGATCCAGAGATCATTACCACAATGCGTTTCATATTAATTATCAGCCCTACGCCATTACAACAGATTCAGAGCCTGATTTTTCGGCAATACACCCAATCACCCAAGCTGCTTCACCGGCATCTTGTAAAATTTGTAATGCACTCGCGACTTGATCTTGTGGAAGCGCAATCATAAGACCCACACCACAGTTAAAAGTTCGATACATTTCGTGTTCAGTCACATTACCTTGTTCTTGCAACCAAGTGAAAATCTCAGGCCACTGCCATGAAGACTTATCAATATTCGCTTGCATGTTGTCAGGTAAAACGCGTGGGATATTTTCCCAGAAACCACCACCGGTGATATGCGAGATGGCATTCACTTTGACTGTTTCTAATAACGTTAAAACAGATTTAACGTAAATACGGGTAGGGGTAAGCAGCTGTTCTTGAATAGAGCTTGCACCTAGTTGTGCACTGATATCTGCTTCGCTAACTTCGATGATTTTACGGATTAATGAAAAACCATTTGAATGTGGACCTGAAGAGCCTAATGCAATAAGTGCATCGCCAGCAGCAACCTGTGAACCATCAATCGCATCTTCTGCTTCAACGACACCGACACAAAAACCAGCCACATCATAATCAGAACCATGATACATACCTGGCATTTCAGCAGTTTCACCACCGATTAGAGCACAACCTGATAATTCACAACCTTTACCAATTCCAGTTACGACTTCAACTGCGACATCAACATCAAGTTTACCAGTCGCATAGTAATCTAAAAAGAATAATGGTTCGGCACCTTGTACGATCAAATCATTGACGCACATTGCTACTAAATCAATACCAATGCCATCATGTTGATTACAATCCATTGCTAAACGCAATTTGGTACCCACTCCGTCAGTTCCTGAGACTAATAACGGATTTTTGTACTTGGTTGGTAATGAGCACAATGCGCCAAAACCACCTAAACCACCTTTTACTTCAGGGCGGTGCGTACGTTTAGTTACTGATTTGATTCGTTCAACAAGTTCATTACCCGCATCGATGTCGACGCCGGAATCTTTATAGCTTAAGGATTGAGTAGATTTGGTCACAGATATTCTCGAAAATAGTTGGTTAGCGTGTTCTGCTTTCAAGACAGCAGAAAATTAACATTAATTCCATATAATAGATGTATTATACTTTGATTTACCGCACAATATCACTATATAAGTGTAAAGATTTTTTGATAAATAAGGTGTGTTGCTATTTTGTATATGTTTCCGCGTTCCCATCTTGTTCGTTTGGTGAGTTTTTTAGTACTGACATTTAGTTGCTTTTATGTACAGTGCGCCACAATTAACGACCTCAATAAAGCCTATGTGTCATTAAAGACACAAGATACCAGTTCGCAACAGACTGCAATTCGTCAAGCTTTAGCTCAAGTCCTTGTTAAATTATCAGGGAGCGAGTCGGTAATTAAACACGAACAGTTTCGAGCATTATCTGAAAATGTGATGCAATATGTCACATCCACACAGTTTGTTGAGGGTGATAGTGAGCAGTTATTGGTTATTTTTAACCAAGCAAAACTAGAAAAGTGGGTCAAAATAAATGCATTACCGCTATGGGGAGCACAACGCCCTGAAGCCTTATTGTGGTTTATTGAACAAAATAATAGTTCACGTTTTCGCACAATTTTAATGGATGGTGAAAGCAACGACACATTATCATTGTTAAATGCTGCGGCATTTAATCGCGGCGTGGAGTTTATTTTACCAATAATGGATATTGAAGATGTCACTCAAGTCTCGGAAATAGATATTTGGGGGCAGTTTATCGATACGTTGCATACAGGTGCGCAACGTTATAATACACCTTACACGGTCAGTGTGAAATTACAGCAGCTGTCAGATCAATCTTGGCAACTTGATTATTTTGTCAAATCCAATACGGAATTAGAATTACATCAAATTACTGATACGACAAAATTGGCAGTCATAC
This sequence comes from Glaciecola sp., assembly GCA_029251505.1. GTDB lineage: Bacteria > Pseudomonadota > Gammaproteobacteria > Enterobacterales > Alteromonadaceae > Opacimonas. The sequence goes on from JAQXDG010000128.1 coordinate 2,952, forward strand.
AAAAGTTTGTTAATCAGTATACTGAACGCCAAGCAATACGTTATGCGTTAGACACATTTCGATTTGTTGAAAATAGTCAAATTCAGCAACTCATTACAATCAATCATGTGACTGATATTGTTGCACTATCGCAGATTGAAGCTTACCTTACGTCGTTATCTATTGTTGAAAATGCACTTTTATTAGAGCAGCGAGGGGCGACAAGTACGTTTAATGTAAAATTGTTAGGGCAACCTCAACAGTTACATGACGTATTACTGCAGGGGAATCAAGTCGTCGGGATCACTGATCCAGAGGATGAATTAAACACTCGTTTATTCGAGTATTATTGGCGTTAATATGCAATTACCATTACCTATTGAATTACCCAGTTATCAAACGCTAGATAATTTTTACTTTGAACACAACGAATTACTTCACGATGCGTTATTAAATTTAACGGCGCATGCTGAGCAACCTAATACCCAATTATTACTGATTCATGGCGGGTCACACTCAGGTAAAACCCACCTAGCGACTGCGTTATATCATACGGCTTTACAGCAGAAACTTTCGGTTTGCTATCTCGATATGGCAGAGCTGTTTGCTCCTGAAATTCTCAATGCATACAACGCGATGCAAGGTGATGACAATGCAGAGTCTATCTATATGGAATTACTTGCTAATTATGATCAACACGAGCTGTTAATTGTTGAAAATATACATGTTGTTGCAGACCAAACCTCATTACAAATAGCCTTGTTTGATTTGATTAATCGCTGCATAGAATCTGGTGCTTCGATGTTATTGACGAGTGCGATAGGGCCAACGAACACTGAGTTTGAATTACCTGATTTACGTTCACGTTTAACCTGGGGACAAGTTTATCAAATAGAGAGCTTAAGTGATCTTGGCTTAGAGCAAGTGGTGACTGATTATGTCGCCATGAAAGGGTTAAATATGCAGCCCGCTGCGATTAACTATTTATTGAAATTTACTACCAGAGATATTGCACATATACAAACTGTGTTAGCTAAACTAGATCAGCTTGCGTTATCCGAACAAAAAGCGATTACCATTCCTTTAATCAAAAAAGCGCTAGGAATTTAATTCACTAGCGCTGTTGTCGATTATTTTTTATTGGTCAGTAAATCACTGTCCTTGTGACTCGTTGGAATACGAATATCTTGCCGTATCTGCTCACGCATCTGAGCCTGAGTTCGCCTTTGGCCTTTGGGGAGATGATTAGCTGATTTAGCCGCACTACCTAAAGTTAAGTTATCAAACCATGTCGCACCTGCGGTCATTAACTGCGGGGCAGGAAGGGTGGCTTGAATTGCTGCAGCATCAATTTCAGGTAAAACTCGATTCACGGTAAACACCACTCGATCTTGCAAAGCCGGATCATTAAAACGGTTACGTTGTCCCCATGTCACATTATAATCAGGATTGTCATTATCAGAAACGATCGCAATATCAGAGTCTGCATCCAATCGATATTTCATCATGAATTTTTCAAACAAGGTCGCGTAATCTTCTCGCGTCGTATAGTAATTATAAAACCCCGTAGAAAGATCGGGTAAAAACAGATCGGTAACATCATCTGCTGTGGTATTTTTTTGTCCTGTAGTCGCAGTGTCACCACCGAAATTGACTTTTGCTAGCTTATGCATTTCATCTGAACGTAATGGATAAACTCTGGCCAAAGCATCTGAATCTGGGTTGATTGAAGGTAAGTTAATCGTTTCTAACGGGCTATTGTTTAATGATAGTGAAGACCATCCAGATGGCGGGAAAAAATCATTGGCATGCCCAAGTTCATGGTACATCAACCAAGATATATCTGCTTCTAAATCCGCAAAATTACGTGAGCCTCTCTCAACAACAGGATAACGTCCCAATGGATAATAGTCATTATCTTTGACATAACGCCAGGGCATGATGAATTGCAGTTCAGAACCAAAGCCTGAGCGGTAATCCGGGATTTCATTTAACGTGTCACGCTCTAGAGGGGTCAGCCAAAAGTTATCAGCATCTAAATAAATAGCCCCCGTGACAGCCCAATAAAAAGACGGACGTACTTCATAAGAAATGACAATCGCAGTCACACCTCGCAATAACCGCAACATGTCAGGGCCTACAGCTGAATCGGTTAAATATTGACGAAAACGATCACCCATCCATGCATGAGACACTAATACCCTATCCATAATGTCATCAATAGATGGGGTCATGGTTTGCATGCCAATCAGTGGCAATTCACTAAAATCGCAAGAACGATTTATTTGGTTGGTATAAACACAACGTTCTACGGCAGTTGCGTAGGGAGAGTCAGAGGCATAAGCAAACATATTTTCACTTACAATATTACCCGAATATCGCGGAAAGTAGCCATCTGCATCATCAATCTCAGTATTGCGCACGCCCACATAGACATCATCCGTTGCACGAGTATTATCGCTAAACGTCACAGTGGCGGTAAATTTTAGGATACTGTCCTGGCTGACTACTGGCGCTTCAAAAAACAATCTATTCTCTTGTTCTTCTATGTCGATAGCTTGAACACTGTTAATACCTATAGCTTGTTCCCAATCCACGGATTGAATGGTTTTGCTATTTAACGGGTCGACTCTAAACGATACTCTACCACGCTCAACAGCAGTATGATCTAATCGGATCGACGCATTAGCAGACTGATTATCAACGTTGATCGTGATGTTAGCTGAAGAAAGTGAACCACATGAGTTATCCTGGACTGAAGAGCACATGCGTGCATCCACAGCAAAACTATACGTGCCTATCAGATCCGGCGTAAAGCCGATTACATTAGTGTGATCGGCAATAAGCTCAACATCTGGACCGCTTGTTTGTGTCCATTTGATGTCAACTAGTTTGGCAGCCGAAGGATGATGTATCCCTAACCCAATATTTTGACCGACTTTACCAACGGCATCGCCATAAAAATCAAAACCGTTATTGCTACTAACTTTGGTAATGGCGGCGGGAACATTAGTGGTCGGTATCGTTGGGTTAGAAGGAACAGTGTTTGCATTACCACTGCCTCCGCCACAACCGAATAAAGCGAGTATCATACTCGAACATATTAGCGATTTTTGCATAGTTATTTACCTTCAAAACGTTGCTTTTCATCTTCCATGACTTGTTTTAATTTTGGGAGTGAATGACCCAGCTCTTGACCACGTAAACGGGCAAACATGCTACATCCAGTAAACATCATTGCACTTAAGATAACTTCAATTAGCGCATACAACCACTGTTCAGGGATAGAATACCAAGCAGTGATACCGTGCATTAAATATAACAACACGACAAAACTAGCCCAGGCATGAGTATAAGGCTTGCCTTTAACTATCCCATAAAAAGGAAACACCAACGGTAATACATATAATAATAGTATGAACGCAACAGAATACTCGGTATTGCTGAGAGTGAAATTCCAAATAATGACCCAAGCGAGTAAAGCAAAGTAGCCAACTAGACTTAGGATACGATAAAAAGCGGTTTTGGGTTGCATTTCGATGTCATTATTCATTGGGGATATCCTGTAAAGCGATAGCTAAACGAGCCAAACGGGCACCTTGGGCTAACGCGAGTGATTTTTCTGACGCACTTAATTGAGTTTGCCCATTAAGTGCAACATGCGTCACACCATAGGGAGTCCCCCCAGTTTGGGTCGTATGTAATTCGGCTTGAGAATAGGGTAAACCGCAAAGTACCATGCCATGATGTAATAGTGGGATCTGCATCGATAGCAGCGTGCTTTCTTGCCCGCCATGCATCGAACTACTTGATGTAAATACACATGCCGGTTTATCGATTAATGCGCCGCTAAGCCATTGAGCTGATGATTGGTCTAAAAAATATTTTACCGATGCAGCCATATTGCCAAATCGGGTCGGACTACCTAACGCTAAACCTGAGCACGATGCTAAATCAGTAACCGTCACATAAGGCGGGCCAGATAAAGGGACAGCTGCCGAGGTGCTGTCTAAGTTATCCGATACTCGCGGCACTTGACGAAGCATCGCTTCTACACCTTGCGACTCAACACCTTGAGCAATCATCTCAGCGAGTAATTGTGTACTACCATGTGTAGAGTAATACGCAATTAATATCGGGGCTATTGTTTTAGCATCAGTCATGTTGATAACCTCTAGTTAACCATTGAGTTCAAGATTAATTAACACATTAACATTTTCGGGAGGACGACCTATAACCGCTTTTGTGCCATTGCTAACGATAGGGCGTTCGAGTAATTTAGGATATGCCACGATTGCAGCAAGTAAAGTATCATTACTCGACGTTGAGCTTAACTGAGCTTGCGCAAATTCAGGTTCTTTGATGCGCATCATTTCGATGACATTAGCCAAACCAAGTTGTTGCTGTAGCGTTGTTAATTCATCAATAGTCGGTGCCTCAGAAAGATATAATCTGATGGTATGAGCACACTCGCTGTCGCTGATCAACGCTAACGTTTGGCGAGATTTACTACAGCGGGGATGATGATAAATTGTCAACACAGGTAATTTTTCCTTGGTCTGAATCATAAAAGTGTGAATAATAAAGGGCAATATAAACTACTTGAACTGAATCAACAATGAATAAACAAAATCTGCTATTGCTGGGCGTAGCCTTTACTTCACTGTTCATTGGGGGAGTCGTTTACCAGCATCAACACGCTGATTTTATCAGTACTCAAGGCGATCACTTCAAGTGGTCCACAATGCAAGAGCAGACCGTTGTTGTGAATTATTTTGCTGAATGGTGTGCGCCGTGTTTAAAAGAAGTGCCAGAGTTAAATGCGTTTGAAAAATGGACGACGTCACAACCGAATGTGGAGTTTATCGCAGTGAGCTATGATCCGCTGTCTGCACAAAAATTAACCGAGATAATAGCTAAATATGATATGCAATTTCCTGTGATTGGCGCTACTGGAGATAATTTCCCCATCGATTTGCCACAATATTTACCCGCCACCTTTATCGTAAAGTCAGGAAACATTTCTAAGCCATTACTGGGTGAGCAAACGGTTGAGAGCTTAATCAAAGCAGTACTAGCGCAGCCATAGTCAAAACACACTATTTATCTTACAACTTTAGCGAAACCTACATATTTGCCATTTGTTGCTGTATGTCTCTAAATTGATTAATACGGGCACGGATGCGTTGTTTAGTTAAAAAGTTATCCGCATAGTTATACGCAAACTGTAACTCATCAATTGCCTTGCCGTAGATCGACAACAACTGATAAAACTCAGCATTCGCTTGATGCATCAGCATCGGTTGTTTCGAGGCAGCATACGCATCTGAGATCAATTGATGACCCAGTACATTGCCTGGGCTGATCATTAAAAAGTCTTTTAATACTTCTATCGCTTGTTTTTGTTGACCGGCTTTATGCAATACATTGGCAAAATTGAGAGTAACAATTTCATTGTTTGGTAGTTTTTGAGCTAACGGCGCGAGCATAGTCACGGCCTGTTGAAATTCAGATTGTTCTAGATATACATCCGCTAAGGCATCCACATACGCTAGGTTTTCAGGAGACGTCGTTAATAACTGTTCTAACAGACCTTGTGCTTGGGCATAGTCTTTATTGCGTAACAACGCAATGGCCAAACCATAGTACAAATCGGTAGTTTGCTGCGTAATAGCCAATTTAGGTTGTTTGTCTGCTGAATCATCTAGCTTGAATTCAGGCTGCAGTTTTTGGATCTGCGCGGTAAAATCAATAATGTTATGCTGCGCCGTAAAATAATACCGCGCTTTGATCCTCGCCTTAACGAGATCGAACATGAGACTATTACGTAAGCGTGACGAAGGTAAGTTTTCAGCGCGATTACGCGCTTCGGCTACACGATTTAACGAGAGCGGGTGGGTTTGTAAAAATGCAGGCGTTTGACTACTCCAGCGTTTGCTTTCCATCATGCGGCTAAAAATGTCAGCGGCTGAAAAGGGATCGTAACCCGCATCAGAGAGTATTTTGATGCCAATCCGGTCAGCTTCTTTTTCAAAAGTACGGGTATAATTAATATTGCTTTGGATTGCACCTGCATTCCCAGCACTGATAGCTGCAATGCCAGCCTCGGGAGATGCCATCATTAATATCGCACCACCAATTAGCGAGGCGATTTGCATCGGAGAGCTACGTTCTTGAGCTTGCATGCGACGTACGATATGACGTTGGGTAACGTGTGCAATTTCATGTGCCAGTACCGACGCGAGTTCACCTTCATCTTCTGTCGTGTAAATTAACCCAGTATGCACGCCAATATGCCCACCGAAAAAAGCAAACGCATTGAGCGCTTGATTATTAATGACAAAAAACGAAAAAGGGTATTTGGTGTTATCTGCATGAATCACTAACTTATTGCCTAGTGATTGAATATATTCTTGGACGACCGGATCATATAACACACCACCTTGACCGCGCAGCTGGGCATAAATCATTTTGCCAATGGATTGTTCTTCTTCGATAGATAACGTGTTGGCGCCGACCACGCCAATATCAGGTAAAGCGTTTTTGTTATTTAACACTTGGGCACTGGCAGTGCTTGCGAGTAACAAATAACTGCATAACAGTAACTTAGGAAATATGTTAATAACGAGGCTCCTTGGAAAAAATAAAAACATAGTCAGATGTGTATTGCTTACCACGCTTCTACCTACAATGATGTAGAGACATAAATGTATTAATAGTTCAGTACATCTAACATTGAATGTCGTTTGTTAATTTTATGCCTATGGATACGCTAAGTAAACGTCTAGTATACGGCTAAGTTATTATATCTAAAGCGTAAATCTTACTAGAATTATGTATATTAACACCTTACTATAGCTATCATATAAATGTATAGCGTCGACTAGGAAACTTATTACATGTTAGATTTGATCGGTAAATGGTACCGTAAAAAATTCTCTGATCCTGATGCGATGATGTTATTGCTACTGATCTTATTTGTCAGTGCACTGATTTTCATTTGGGGCAGTTATATTATGCCGGTGTTAATTGCTATTGTTTTGGCGTATTTACTTGATAGTAGTGTGGACCGTCTGGAACAGCAAAAACTGTCAAGAGCGTTAGCGACGACGATTGTAATGGTCTTATTTGTGGGTGTCACCTTAATTGGTACCTTAAGCTTATTACCAACGATTTCCAAACAAAGTGTTAACTTAGTCGAAGAATTACCTCTTATCTGGCAGGGTGGACAGTCTTGGCTGTTAACCTTACCTGAAAAATACCCTGAATTGGTGCAAGCAGAGCAGATCAAATCAATGATGAGTCAAATTAATGATGCGTTAGTGAGTTTAACTCAAAATATCATTAGTGTGTCTTTTGCTTCATTAATTAGTGTAGGCGCGTTATTAATCTACTTAATTTTGGTGCCGTTGATGATGTTTTTCATGCTCAAAGACAAACCCATTTTTATGGCTAACGTTTCCTATTTATTACCTAAAGAACGTCGCCTTATCACACAAGTTGGGCGTGAAATGAATATCCAAATAGGTAATTATATCCGCGGTAAAGTGATTGAGATTTTAATTGTTGGTGCCGCTTCATGCATCGCATTTGCCTTGATGGATTTACGCTACGCTATCTTGCTAGGTGTGTTGGTCGGCTTTTCAGTGTTAATTCCTTATATTGGTGCAGCAGTCGTTACCATTCCGGTCGCGTTTGTTGCATTATTTCAATGGGGTTTTTCAGCAGAATTTGGCTATTTAATGCTGGTATACGGTATTATTCAAGCGTTAGATGGCAATTTAATCGTGCCTATTTTATTTTCTGAAGCCGTTGCATTACATCCCCTATACATCATAGTTGCCGTGTTGTTTTTTGGTGGGATATGGGGCTTTTGGGGAGTCTTTTTTGCGATACCCTTAGCCACGTTAGTCAAAGCATTAATTACCGCTTGGTCGAATGATGATGGTGTGCCGGTAGGGGAATAATCAGTTATATATAGCAGCTAGCAACTAGTGGCTGATACGGATTATCAGCCACTAGTCATTAGTCGATGGCTTATTTGTTTAAGAAATCCAACACTACTTGGTGATGGTCTTTGGTTTTAAATTTGTCAAACACGTGCTCGACCACACCTTGTTCATCGATCAAAAAACTAATACGATGAATACCATCATATATCTTACCCATAAATTTCTTTTCACCCCACACACCAAAAGCCTCAGCGATAGCGTGATCTTCATCAGATAAGAGTGAAAAATTTAAATTTTCTTTTTCGATAAATTTAGGTAAACGCTTAACTGCATCTGGGCTTATCCCTAATACAACAACATTTCTATCGGTAAATTCGCTTTGTGTATCACGCAAACATTGGGCTTGTACCGTACAGCCGGGTGTCATTGCTTTAGGATAAAAATATAAAAGTACTTTTTTACCGGCTAAATCAGCTAGGTTAATCATATCACCCTGTTCATTAGGTAACGAAAAAGACGGAGCCTTTGCTCCAGCTTGTAATGTGTTCATTAATCACTCCAAGTAGTTTGATGCGTATCGGTAATGGTGGCATCTAACGATAACGATGTTAAAAATGTTGTTGTATGTGCAATAAATTCTTTAATAGCTACGGCATCAGGCACCGTTAATACAATTTTGCAGCGCACATACTCTTGTTTCGTTTCAGGGTTGGTAAAGGTTTTTTGTCGTAATGCACTGATTGAGGCGTGTTGTTCGTGAAAAAATACAGTGACGTCACCGAGTAACCCTTGTATGTCTTGTCCTGAAAATTCGATATTGATTAAATGTGCAAGATGTTGTTTTTCATGATGCTTTGTACGTTTCATCATGGCAAGAAGATCAAGGCTTTGGCAGAGAGTAGGGATGGTCAATTCAAACCGGGTGATCGCTGCTTGAGTGCCTTCGATGATCATGGTTAAGGATAATTCTTGGCCAAAAATAGCTTGGCGACTGTCTAAGATATTACAACTAGCATTATTCACGCTTGTGGCGATGGCACTGAGCAGACCTGGCTTATCTACGCCTAAAAAATTGATAATTAATTGTTGAGACATCCGTTATCGCTATCGTTTAAATAATAGTTATGCATCAGTATAAAAACAGTTTTGCTTTGAGAGCAATGGATTTTTTGTAAATTTGCACCATTGTACTATTGTGTAAAATCACGTAAATGCTAGACTGCGAGGGTTTTTTAGATTGGAGTAAGTATGTTTAGAGGTAGTTTTGTTGCACTCATCACCCCGATGCTTGCAAATGGCGATGTTGATTATCCATCGTTAAATCGTTTAGTTGAATTCCATATAACAGCTGGCACTGACGGAATCGTATCTGTTGGTACTACAGGTGAATCTGCAACATTATCTTTCGAACAACACGTTGATGTCGTTAAAGCGACGGTTGCGGCTGTTAATGGTCGCTGTAAAATAGTGGTTGGCAGTGGTGCAAACTCTACTGAAGAATCTCTATTTTTACAAAATGAAACTCAAGATCTTGGTATTGATGGTTTTTTGAGCGTCGTGCCTTATTACAATAAACCACAACAACGTGGCATGGTTGCACATTTTACGGTGTTAGCTGATGCCGCCAACGTGCCGGTTATTTTATACAATGTGCCTGGTCGAACTGTTGCGGATATGCAGCCTGAAACCGTAGCTATTTTAGCTCAACACCCTAATATTATCGGTATCAAAGATGCGACGGGCGATATGCAGCGGTTAAAAGATACGCAATCATTAGTTCCTGCTGATTTTTTGATTTTAAGTGGTGATGATGCAACAGGTTGTGAATTCATGAACCTAGGTGGGCATGGTGTCATTTCAGTAACGGCTAACATTGTACCAAAACAAATGAAAATGATGTGTGATGCTGCATTATCGGGTAATATAAGCGGCTCAAAACAGATTGATGACAGTATTGTTCGACTGCACACAGATTTATTTATTGAATCTAACCCGGTTATTCCAAAATGGGCATTGTACAAAATGGGGTTGATTACTTCTCCTGAGTTACGTTTACCTTTAGTGCAAGCGGAACTTTGTAGCCAATCGCTTATCGAACAAACATTAAAAGATTATCAATTGCTTTAGATTATGATTAATCAAGCTAAATTAAAGGTCAGGAATGAATAAGAGCCTCATTGTTACAGCTTTATCCGTATGTTTACTTTCCGGTTGTGCATCCAAAGTAGAACGTCGTATTGCATCCGGTTCAACCGACTATGCGACGTTGCCTAAAATTACAACAACAAAAGTACCACCAGAATTACAACAGCCGATAGTTGCCCCGGATTATGCAATCCCGCAGCTTGCGGCTAATCCAGCTGCCGTTTATGGTCGAAATCTACCCGTCGTTTCCCCGTCATTAGTATTGCCGCTTGCACGTGGTACTTACATTACGGAAGACTTAACGGATACATCGGTAATTTTTGATAAACTGGATACCGATTTAAGTATCGAAGCGCTTGTGATGCTGCACATTGATGCATATCTGAGTCGAGCCGGCATCGCTTATACTCAACCAAACCCAGCTCAGCAGCGCATTGTTACAGACTGGATTGTGACTTATGAAGATGCTGATGCTGCTTGGTATGATTTTGCTACGTCATCGACAGAAGTAGGTCGTCGCTTTGAATTAATTATTATTCCTGCGTTACATGGTCGAAGTGCGACATTAACCGTCAATCTGATTGATTTGGTTGTCGCAAATGGTGCTGATATTTCAGAAACTATCGATGCCTTTACTAAACGTGATTTCGAAGCCCAGATGATTAATGCTGTTATTCAACAGTTTGCATCACAACAAATTATAGATGACGAAAACCGTATCGCACAAATTCGTTCAGGTATTAATTCTGAATTAGGATTTGATGCCAATGGTGATTCAGCTATGATTATTAATGCACAATACGATATTACTTGGCCTAAGTTCCAATTAGTGCTCAGGAAACTCGGTTTTGACGTCAAAGATCTTGATAAATCAACTGGATTGTTGTTTGTTAAGTACCAAGGTTTAGATGAATCTTGGATCAAAGGTTTATTCGGCTCAACTAAAGAATTACCTTTAGAAAAAACCGATTATCGCATCTTGATTAAAAAACTTACTGATGAAAAATCGTCAGTAACGTTCATGGATGATCAAAGTAAGTCCCTTACTCCTTTATTAGTATCTGACCTTTATCCTGCATTTGCAGAAGTGTTGGGTCAAAACGAATTAGACATTTAAACTTAGGTTATATTTCATGCAAAAAAAAGATGAATTGTATCGCGGTAAAGCTAAAACCGTTTTTTACACTGACGATCCACAACTATTAATTCTTGAATTCAGAAATGATACTTCTGCATTTGATGGTGAAAAGATTGAACAACTTGACCGTAAAGGTGAAGTCAATAATAAGTTTAATCACTTCATTATGAATCATCTCGAACAAGCGGGTGTGAAGACACAAGTTAACGCGTTGGTATCGGATACTGAGTCTTTAGTTAAAAAACTCGATATGATCCCAGTTGAGTGTGTTGTTCGTAATGTTGCTGCCGGTTCATTATGCCGTCGTTTAGGTGTGGAAGAAGGCATGACCTTAAACCCACCTACGTTTGAATTTTTCTTGAAAAATGACGCATTACACGATCCAATGATCAATGATTACCATATCATTTCATTTGGTTGGGCGACCGAAGCTCAAATTACACAAATGAAAGCTTTGACGTTTAAAGTCAATGCTGTGTTGACAGAGTTATTTGACCAAGGTGACATGATTTTGGTTGATTATAAACTTGAGTTTGGTGTTGATGCTGAAGGAAATATCGTCTTAGGTGATGAATTTACACCAGACGGTTGTCGTTTGTGGGACAAAACGACTCGCAATAAAATGGATAAAGACCGGTTTAGACAAGGCTTAGGTAGCGTTGTTGAAACGTACATCGAAGTTGCATCACGTTTGGGCTTAGCGCTTTAATCACTCCATAAAACCTGTGGAAAATAGATGTAAACTAATTAAGTGCCTCACTATTATCGAGGCACTTTTTGTTTGTATTTCAATAAATAATGGGGTGGGTTATCTCTGACGTAGGCAAACGACTAAATAAATTTATCAGTGACACTGGCTATTGCTCACGCCGCGAAGCGGACAAGTTAATTAGCGATGGCAAAGTACGAGTCAATGGTGCAGTTCCTGAGCTCGGCACTAAGGTTTTACCTCATGATACGGTGAGTGTTGACGGTAAAGCGATTAATGCTGTTGCCTCGGATAAATCAGATCGGATTTATATTGCGTATCACAAACCTGTTGGGATCACATGTACAACAGAGCGTCATATTCACGGCAATATTATTGATGCGATTAAACACCCTGAACGTATTTTTCCCATTGGTCGGTTAGACAAGCCTTCAGAGGGATTAATCCTATTAACGAGTGATGGTGATATTGTTAATAAGATCCTAAGGGCTGAAAACGCACATGACAAACTATATCGTGTGACAGTAGATAAGCCAATTACCCCACGATTTATGGATAAAATGAGCAGCGGTGTGCCGATCCTCAATACGGTGACAAAGCCTTGTACCGTGACGCAAGTCAGTAAATTTAGTTTTGATATTGTGCTAACCCAAGGACTTAATCGCCAAATACGTCGTATGTGCGAGTATTGTGGTTATGATGTAAAGCGGTTGGTGCGAACGCGGATCATGCATCTGACGTTGAAAGGATTAAAACCTGGGCAATGGCGCGATCTCAATGCTGACGAGTTAGCAGCGTTACAACGCAGTGTGAGTGATTCCGTTAAGAATTAATTTTTCACCTTACGCTAATAACCAACGTTCAGACTGCGCTGAAAATATTTCATTCTAAAATGGAGTAACAGCGCAGCGACACTTAATCCAATAATGATCCCAATCCATAAACCTTGTGCTTCCATTGCCGGCACCCAATAATTCGTCAAGCCCAACACAACGCCCAAAGGCAATCCTAAAAACCAATATGAAATGATACACAGACCAAGCATCCAAGTCGTATCTTTATAGCCTCGTAATGCATTGGCTGATATCACTTGTACCGCATCAGAGATTTGAAAGAGAGCAGCAAGAAATAAAATCGGTAATGCGTATTCTGTTACGGCATTATCGACAGTATAGATAGAGATAATATAATGAGCAAAATACACAGTTAAACTGGCAGTAATGCAGGCACAGATAATTGCAAACCAGCGTGCCGCCCTAATCGTAATAATTGTGTCTTGGCATTTGCCTTGTCCCATCAAATAACTCACTCTAATCGCGACAGCCATAGCAATACTTAATGGCAGCATAAACACAACAGAAGAAAAGTTAATCGCAATTTGATGGGCAGCGACTTGCAAATGACCTAACGGAGATAACAAAATTGCCACCGCCGCAAATAAGGTGACCTCGGTTAAAAACGTTAGCGCAATAGGAATGCCAATACGTAAAAGCTCGCTAGTGGTGCGCCATTCAAAACGGATGAGTTGCGTAAATAAACTAAATTGTTGCATGTGCTTGGCATAAATGGTGTAAATAATAGTAGCAATCGCCATAACAATATATACCAGCATAGTCGCCAGACCACAGCCTGCGCCACCCATTTGAGGTAAGCCAAACCAACCATAAATAAATACTGCATTGGCAGGGATATTGACTAATAGCCCGATAAACATGATCACCATAGTGGGAAAAGTAATACTGAGGCCTTCACAGGTTTGGCGGACCGCTTGATAGATTGCAAATCCAGGTAAGGCAAAGAGCATATACACAATATAGTCGCGGGTAATGGATTGCATATTCGCAGGTACATCGAACCACCGTAAAATAGAATCGATAAACCAATATACATTTATAAATAGCACGCTAATGCACAATAAGATCAGCAACATATGTTGTGCTTGACTCGCCACTAATTGTTCGGAGCGTCTGCCTAATAAGCCAGACACAATAGGCACCAAGCCAAGTGCGACCCCTTGAATAAAAAATAGAATAGGGGACATCACACTAAAACCAACAGCGACACTGGCCATATCTAAACCACTATATTGACCCGCCATAATCGTGTCAGCAACACCCATACCAATTTGGGTTAATTGTGCAATCAACAAAGGCCAAGTAATAGTTAATACTTGTTTAAGTTCAATACGATATAAGGGAGTGTTAAATGGCACAGATTAACCTATAAAATAACGCAATAACCATCCTACAAACGCGTAAAAATAATAACTAAATAGCAACATTTTATTAACACATAGGGGCTAATATAACATTATCAAAGTGACCATTTGTTTTCTAGGTGCAGGTAATGGCAATAAAAAAAAGAAACCATCTCCAAGATATTCACGCA
>JAQXDG010000129.1 GCA_029251505.1 Glaciecola sp.
GACCACTTGTTAATAGTTATAATTAATAATGTTATCATGCTGTTAATGAGGGTCATATTGAATTCGTATTCATCCAATTTTCTTTGATATTTAACAAATATTTTACATAAAGTCGTCTCAAGTCTTGCTATATTAAACACATATATTTAATTTTTCGTTTATCAGTTAGATAAAGTCACTTTTCAAGAGAAATCATTATGCCATCGACGACCCCTGTTTTATCCAAGAAAGAATTTAAAGACGCCATTGTACGCCATCTCCATAGCACCTTAGGGACTGATGAAAACAAAGCCAATAATCATGCGTGGTGGAAAGCCACGAGTGCAGCAATTCAAGAAATGGTCTTAGAAGGTCTACGTAAAACCCAAAAAACGCATTATCTCAATGATACACGTGCAGTCCATTATTTTTCTGCTGAGTTTTTAATGGGGCGTTTATTATCCAATAACATGCATAACTTTGGTGTGTTTGAGCAAGCTCAAGAAGCGTTAACAGAATTAGGCGTCAACTTAACGGATGTATTAGAAGAAGAACCTGACATGGCGTTAGGTAATGGCGGTTTAGGTCGTTTAGCTGCTTGTTATATTGACTCACTTGCAACGCTAGAATTACCTGCAATCGGATATGGATTGCATTATGAACATGGCTTGTTTCGTCAAGAAATACGCAATGGCGAACAAATTGAGCGCCCTGATAGCTGGCGTCATTACGGTAATCCATGGGAAATTTGCCGTCCTGAGTCAATTCAAGAAATTCAATTATATGGTTACGTAGAAACTAAATATGGTAAAAACGGTGGCATTCAAAAAGAA
The DNA here is from genome assembly GCA_029251505.1 of Glaciecola sp. Classification (GTDB taxonomy): domain Bacteria; phylum Pseudomonadota; class Gammaproteobacteria; order Enterobacterales; family Alteromonadaceae; genus Opacimonas. The sequence continues at coordinate 813 of JAQXDG010000129.1, forward strand.
TGGCATCCAAGTATGATTGTCAAAGGGGTACCTTGGGATATTCCTGTTGTGGGTTATGAAGGTAAAACCGTCAACGTATTACGTTTATGGCAATCTGAAGCGTCAAATTATTTCAATTGGGATGTATTTAATGCTGGCGGTTATGTGGATGCGCAGCGTGAAAACGTGCAGGCAGAAACCATTTCTAAAGTACTTTATCCAAATGATGAAACCGAAGCAGGCAAAGAATTAAGACTAATCCAACAGTATTTCTTTTGTGCGTGTTCACTCAAAGATATTATTCGTCGCTACAAACGTGCACATGGTGATGATTGGAGCCGCTTTGTTGAGCAAGTCGTGATCCAGTTAAATGACACACATCCGGCAATTGCTATTCCAGAGTTGATGCGGATCTTAGTTGACCGTGCTGAATTAGATTGGGATAGTGCATGGGCGATCAGTTCAAAAGTGTTTGCTTATACCAATCACACATTATTACCAGAAGCATTAGAAAAATGGCCAGTGCGTATGATTGAAAAAATCTTACCGCGTCATATTGAAATTATCTATGAAATTAACCATCGTTTCCTTGATGAAGTAGAAAAAGTCTGGCCGGGTGACAATGCCATGAAAGCCAAATTATCTATCATCGAAGAAGCGGATGAAAAAATGGTACGCATGGGTAATCTCTCTGTCATTGGTTCTTTTGCCGTTAATGGTGTTGCTGAGATCCATTCTAAATTGGTTAAAGAAAATCTATTCCCTGAATTTGAAACCATGTGGCCGGGTAAATTAAAGAATGTGACGAACGGCATAACGCCACGTCGTTGGTTAAAAGCCTGTAATCCAAAATTATCTAGCTTAATAGATAAGAAAATTGGTGCCGATTGGCCATTAGATCTTGATAAATTAACAGGTCTAGCTAAGCACGCAACGAACAAAACGTTCCAAAAACAATTCATGAAGGTGAAGCAAGAAAACAAAGCATTGTTAGCGGCTGAAATAAAAGCGCTGACGGGGATTGATGTTGATACTAAAGCGATCTTTGATGTTCAGATTAAGCGCTTACATGAATACAAACGTCAACATTTAAACTTATTACATATTTTAGCCTTGTATCGTCGTTTGTTAGCGGACCCAAGCTATGACATGCATCCTCGTGTATTTATTTTTGGTGCTAAAGCTGCGCCAGGATATAAACTAGCCAAAGATATTATCTATGCAATCAATGCGGTCGCAGAAAAAGTGAATAATGACCCACGTGTTAACGGTAAAATTAAAGTTGTATTTTTACCTAATTATCGCGTGTCGTTAGCCGAGAAAATGATCCCTGCAGCAGATGTTTCCGAGCAGATCTCTACAGCAGGTAAAGAAGCATCGGGTGCTTGTAACATGAAGTTATCCC
>JAQXDG010000133.1 GCA_029251505.1 Glaciecola sp.
CTTTATATAAGTAGAAATACGACTTAAAAAAGTTAATCTATTGTATTACTTCGCTAATTTAGTATTGAAGTAATCGAAAATTACTGGCACATCGTTTTGACCAAGACCGGCATCAACAGCAGCTTGTAAGTTAGCAGACGTACCTTGTGCAATCAAAGACTCGCCACCTAGGTCTGAAACCATTTGGTTAAAGTAACCGAGATCTTTATTAGCATTAGCAACAGAGAAACCTAATTTTTCTTCACCGTCTACAGCATAGAATTTAGTGAATTGCATGAATGGTGAGTTAGATGGACCTGCAGACATAATGTCAAACAATTGTTGGCCATCAACGCCAGCAGCTTTAGCAACAGCAAATGCTTGAGACATAGCAGTGACCGTAGTCATACCAATAAAGTTATTAATCAACTTAGTTGTGTGACCTGCACCAAGTGCGCCAAGGTAGAATATGTTCTCGCCTTGTTCGTCAAGTACAGGCTTAACTTTGTTAAAAGTATCAATATCACCAGCAGCCATGATGTTTAATAGACCATCTTTAGCGTGTGCAGGAGTTCGACCTAGAGGAGCATCGATCATGCTAGCACCTTTAGCAGCAAGATCAGCACCAATTTTACGTGTTGATTCTGGAATAGATGTACCAAAATCAATAACTGTTTTGCCTTCACTAATACCGGCTAAAATACCGTCTTCAGCATACATTACTAGCTCAACTACTTTTGACGTAGTAAGTGCCAACATTACAATGTCACTTTTTTCAGCTAATTCTTTACCTGAAGTTACTTCAGTAGCATTGCCGCGAGCAATAACTTTAGCAACAGCATCTTTATTAAGATCCATTACATTCAGTTGAAAACCGCGAGTTTGCAAGTTTTCAACCATGTTGCCGCCCATAAGGCCAAGGCCGATGAAGCCTATAGTAGGTTTGGTCATATCTAACTCCTAAAATTTTATTGTATGTCTATCTGAGTGTGAGAGTGGTTCACGTTGGCCTCAGCGTGTCGTTCAACATAAGCAACCAGCTGCACCTAATCTTTGTAGACCAATTTAATAATGCAAATTAATCAAAAACAAAAAATGAACGAACTTGATCTACAACGATTCCTCAATAACCATATACTAACCAATTATGTAAAATATTGTCAACCAATTTAACTTAAATTGGATAACCATAATTAGCTTGTTATTTGAAAATATGTAAGAATGAGAATAAATACATTATATTACAATTAGTTACATATTGTATTTATGTGATAAAACAAGATTGTAAGTCGAAAAAAAATTGGGGTTCGAGGGGAGGCGTCACGTCTGTATGCAGAATCGCATCGCCATCCGTTCGATAATCATTCACCGTTCATAGCTGAACTACTTCCCAGAGCGTTGTCCGCGCATTCTTTCACTTTGTTCTTGGCGTTTAATTTCACGCTTTTCTTTGCGGTCTTTTTTACCAGGGGTTAATGAGCCGTCTTTGAAGCTTTGCTTACGTTTAGCTTTATCAGCTATTTTTTTAGCAGCAGCGGCTACCATTTCTTCTTTTTCAATGACCAACATTTCAGGCGTTTCTAGGGTGATACGGCCAATTTGACCGGAAAGTAATTCAATGACCATTAATTCACAAATTTTGTGCATGTTGACGCGTCCACCTGACATGATTGCCCCGCGTTTTTTTGCTGCCATTTCTAAAAATTCAATTTCGGTGTCGGGGATCTCATCTAATTTATAGCGCGCTTTGAGCAGTTCTGGATAGGCTTTAATTAAATAATCAGCGGCATAAAAACCAACATCGTCATATTCCATCGCAGTGTCCTTTACAGCGCCCGATGCAGCGAGTCGATAACCTGTATTGGGGTTTTCTAGTTTTGGCCACAATACTCCAGGTGTGTCGTATAACACAATCCCTGAGCCGAGATTAATCCGTTGTAAGTTCTTGGTGACGGCAGGCTCGTTGCCTGTTTTTGCGATGACACGCTCAGCTAAAATATTGATAAGTGTGGATTTACCGACATTAGGAATACCAATTATCATTGCAGTGATATTCTTAATGGAGGCATCTTTTTGCGGACATGTTTTACGGATGAGATCGATAATTTGTTTGCTTTTAGCAATGTTATCGGTGGTTGTCGTGATAGTTTTGATGCCACGTTCTGACTCTAATTGTGCTTGCCAGCGTGCTGTGATTTCGGGATCCGCTAAATCCGCTTTGTTGAGGATCTTAATACATGGCTTATCACCACGGATCTTGGCGATTTCAGGATTTTCACTGGAGAAGGGGATACGTGCATCGAGTACTTCAATCAAAATATCAACACTATGAAAGTTCTCTTTTATTTCTTTAAGAGTCTTGTGCATGTGTCCTGGGAACCAATGAACTGCCACTATACCTATCCTGTAAAAATTTCTAAGGGCTGATTATACTGTATTTTGCTTATGGAGGTGATAGATAATTTGTGAAGTCTGTTATATGAAGTGTGCGGCTTAGATTTTTAATATTTTCAAATCTTCGCGCGCTCTGGGAGTAATTCGGAAGGTTAAAATTCGTTTTGGTCTCATTAGAGCGCTTTATCAAGTTCATCTATAAGAGTGTCCATCGTGAAATTATCGACAAATTCATTATTATTAGCTTGAGATGCGCCTTCAAATAAATGTGATCTCAATGCCGTTAATTTACTTTTTCGCTCTTCCATTGCACGTAATGCATCACGTACAACCTCACTAGCTGAGCCGTAACGACCGCTTGAAATTTCATTTTTAATAAAAACTTCCCAATGTTTACCAAGACTTAAACTAGTAGTTGCCATTTAATCCTCATTTATTCATAGTTGTTAATAATGAACATAGCTGATTTGAGACGTTTGTACAAATAATGCCTAAGGCTCACTAAAGTTTTAGTGTAACTGCCTGAAATCTGGTATATTTGTGTTCTTGTTAACCCAATAAAGTTATATATGTACACCGATGAAGATCTCAACTTAGCCGTTGAAAAAGGCATATTTACTGATTCATCCGTTGCTCAGTTTCGTCATTTGTTATCCTCAGAACGCAATTCTCCTGCTGTTGATGAAGAAAATTTTAAGTTAGTCGGTGGGTTTAACGATATTTTTGTCGTCATTGCTTGCTTGCTCTTATTATTTTCATCGCTGTGGGTCGTTGAATTTATGTCTCAAAGTACAAGTGTTGGCTTTCTTGTGTTTACTATGATTGCCTGGGGCTTGTCGGAGATATTTGTTAAGCAACGTAAAATGGCATTACCCGCCATCGTATTGCTATTAACCTTTATTGGCGGTTTCTTTTGTTTTGTGCATGAACTGTTTCCTTCCGAAGATGCCATTATTACCGCTATTGCTGCTGGTGCATCGTTCTTTGCAGCAGGTGCGCATTGGTGGCGTTTTAAAGTGCCGATCACAATTGCTGTCGCTACTGGGGCATTAATTGGATTAATTGTTTCCTTGTTGTTGAGCATGTTTACTCTTGCACCAATGGGGTTAATGTTGGTTTTATTCATGTGTGGGTTAGTTGCTTTTACCTTCGCAATGTATTGGGATTCGACTGATACAACCAGAACATCTCATCATTCAGATGTCGCCTTCTGGTTACATTTACTATCTGCGCCATTAATTATTCATCCAGTATTTTCAAGTTTAGGCATTCTAGAGGGGACTGAAAGCTTGCTGGGACTAGCATTGGTAATGTGCTTATACGTAATAATGAGTGGCATATCGATAGTGATCAACCGACGCGCGTTTATGGTGTCGTCCTTGATATATGTGATTTATGCCATTTCATCACTGATTGAAAATTATGGCGGGGTAGGGTACAGCTTTGCCATAACGGGTGTGTTTATGGGGATAGCGTTATTGTTATTGTCTGCTTTTTGGAAGCAATTGAGGCAAAGCTTGGTTAGTAAATTGCCGTTGTTTGTGCGAGAGCATGTACCAAGTGTGTCGCCTTAAATTTGAATCTAAAGCAATAAAAAATCTATCTCCAGATGATAATTATTATATATTGTCTGCCTGACACTTTGGTACTAACTCGACTATAACTCTGTCAGGGATTTTGGTGGCTAAATATTCGGGCAATTCTTGTAATACCTCATCAACATACTCAGCAGAAATATTACCAATTTCGCATGTATATTCAGAAAACTCCCCGTTAGGGTGATCGTCTTTCCATTCATCAAAGTCCTTTTTTTCAAAATAGCCTGCGATACCGATACCGACAATCGGAATTGCAACTAGTACACGCTTCATTCGTGCAATTGCTTTGGTGCGTGTCTTAGTTTTAAGCGTCGCAGTCGCAACTTCTTTTGATAAAATAGCTCTATGTTCAGCAATCGAAATCAAACCCTCGGACACAATCGATATTGCTTGATATTTTTGTCCCACAAAAAAACTTCCAGCACTAAAAGAGAATAATAGAACTACACTAATCACCCTAAACATCAGTTAACCTTTATTTTATTCAGTAATTGAATACAAAATATAGCATATTGATTAATAGCTGCTAAATGGTACTACTTTGTGTTCGGGCTTTCCATAAACTCTCTTTCATTCATTGTGATTAATGTTTCATTGATTTTAGTATGAATGAAGGGGTAATGCATTTGCATTCCCCCCCTTTTTTGTTGGCTAGTGGTAATCGATTCTTTATACAGTTAACTCAATTTGTCAATGCAGCACTGCTTGTCAGTATTCGTTATACAAAGAACGTAAAGGGCGTTTCTAGTATCGACGTAACTTTTCACGTGAGTAATGAGATAACAGGACATCATCGAAACCGATTATTGAGGTAGACCTTATGCTGAGAAGAAAACTTTCATGTGTTCGTATATTTGACTTTATTAAATTTACAAAACATCAAAAATAGAGCAAAATAGGGGATTAATTTAAAAATATTACGTTGTTATTTTGTCAGATCCTGAAAATACAATTATAAAAAAGGACTTTGATTGCACCTACACAGATTGCTTACCCGAACTGCTCGGAGAGTTAGGCATTTCTGTGGCTTTTACTTCTTACCAAGCATCCCGCCTGATGTTAGTGCGCACAGATGGCGAAGAAATTGATATTAATTTTAAGCATTTCCCTCGCCCGATGGGCTTGTCATACACTGGTAGTGAGCTAACCTTAGGGACGTTTTCGCAGATTATTAATTTCAAACGTGAAGATGCGTTATTACCCCAAATTAAAGATGATCTTGCTCCCATAGAGCAGGATATCACTGCTCCTCGTGCAAAAAGTAAACATGAGCAAAATAAAGAAGAGGCGGTTCCGCTAGAGTTAACAGACGAACAACGCGCTCAAATTGAACAACAAAACCAGCAGATTAAACAACGTCAAGCACAGCTACATAAAGCAGTCGATCCGAGAACGGATAGTTGTTTTATTACGCGTTCAAGTCATTATTCAGGAATGATCAATATCCATGATATCGCTTGGGGCAATGGGCAACTGTGGGCGGTAAATTCGAGTTTTTCCTGTTTATGCACTTTTAATCCTGACTATAGTTTTGAACCTTATTGGAAACCTTACTTTATTTCACAATTGGAACCTGAAGATCGCTGTCACCTTAATGGTATGACGTTGCGTGATGGGAAGCCTGCGTTTGTGACGACGTTTTCTACGTTTGATGAGCCCGGAAAATGGCGTGATGGTGATAAATTTAACGGAACTCTAATGAGTGTTGCCGAAAATCGTATTTTAGTCGACGGGCTAGCAATGCCGCACTCTCCAAGGTGGTATAACGACAAGGTATATTTTTGTAATTCCGGACATGGTGAAGTAAAAACCTATTGTGAAAAGACACAATCTGTCGATACATTAATCGAACTACCAGGATTTACTCGAGGCGTGGATTTTTACGGTTCATTAATGGTAGTAGGGTTGTCGAAGGTAAGACAGTCTGATGTAACAAAACCGGCCCCCCTTGCTAAA
>JAQXDG010000162.1 GCA_029251505.1 Glaciecola sp.
AAACCAAACACAAGGAATTACCATGCGAATTTGGTCCATTATTGCCGTGTTAATACTGTCTATAGGCAGTGTTCATGCGCAAAACAAAACGACAACCCCAAACCCTGCTTCTATTCCGATGGAAGCGTTCTTTAAAGATGCAAAATTTACCAACATGGAAATTTCTCCAGATGGTAAGCATCTTGCGGTCATCTATGATACAGGTAACTCTAATACTCTAGCGATCATGGATATTGGTTTAACGACGATTAAAGCCAAAATTAACTTTGGTGATTACATGATGATCAGTGGCAATATCATGTGGCCACGTAACGACCGTTTTATTTTGTCTTATGCTAAATTTGTTGGTTATCTTGATACCAAAGGCAGTAATCCTATTTATGTAGCTTATGACCTAGATGGTGAAAATGGACGTCAGTTAACTGTACCTCAACGCACGTGGTACACCATTTTAAGTATGTTACCAAACGATCCAAAAAAGATTTTGGTATCAAAGTCTCATTGGGCTGATGAAGGTCAGACTAAGCTCTGGACGATTAACGTCGATAATGGCAAGGAAGATTACATAGGCGGAGAGCCTCGTGGTGCTCAGTCAATTATAACTGACTCTGAAGGCAATCCTCGTTTTGGTATCGCCTATGAAGAATCAGATGATGATGAATTAGGTCAAGGTACAAGTACGTTTCAGGTCAAGCAAACGCCAAATAGTGAATGGAAAAAAGTCGGCTTTACATCATTATATAAGACAGGCGCAAACTTAAGTTTGCTAGGCTTTAACAGTGACAATACGGTTGCATACGTGGCCTCAGACGCGCAGACTAAAGTACAAAGCATTTATGCTGTAGATATGCGTACTTTACAACCCACATTAATACATGAAGAAAATGTCGCTGATGTTTCTAGTTCGGGTAGATTGTTTGACGGAAGTCTGGAAGCGGTAGTGATCCCTCGCAATTATAACCGTGTGGTGTTTTTGTCGGAAAAAAGCGAACTCAAAACCATCATGATGCAGCTATATGCTACCTTTGGTGTCACCGAAGCATCATCAAACTTACGGATAACCTCTTGGACGCGTGATTTGAATCAAGTTGTGTTTAGCATGAATTCAGACCGTGATCCTGGTGTGTTTTATGTGTTTAACCGTGGCTTAGATGGTTCTGCACCGAGTATTCGTGAACTTGCAGTAGCGAAACCCGAAATCGATCCAAGCCTAATGGCGCCAATGACTCCAATCAAATTTACTTCTCGTGATGGTGTCGAACTCAATGGCTATAAAGTCCTGCCGATAACGGGTAAGGCACCCTATCCACTGGTTCAAATCATTCATGGTGGTCCACACGGTCCTCGTGATTATTGGGGTTGGAACCGTGAAGCACAGTTTTTAGCGAGTCGTGGTTATGCCGTGGTGAGTGTCAATTTCCGTGGTTCAGGTGGTTATGGTAAAGCGTTTGAAGAATCCGGCTACCGTGAATGGGGTGGCAAGATGATTAACGATATGACTGATGCGACTATGTATATGGTTGAGCAAGGTTATGCAGATAAAGACCGCATGTGTGTTTATGGCGGCTCTTACGGGGGTTACGGTACATTACAAAGTGTCGTGCGTGAACCTGATTTGTATAAGTGTGGTATCGGTTATGTGGGTGTCTATGACTTGTTTGAAATGAAAAAAGCAGGTGATATTCCGAAACGTAAGTCAGGTCGTAAGTTTTTGGACCATGTTTTAGGCACGGATGAAGCATTGATGCGTGAATTTTCACCGGCGTTAAACGTCGAAAAAATCAAGGCTGACTTGTTTATCGCCCATGGTAGTGATGATGTACGTGTCCCTATGGAACAGTATGAATCCTTATCATCGAATCTTAAACGCATCGGTAAACCTTACATTTCGATGGTACGTGATGAAGGTCATGGCTATCAAAAAGATAAAAACAAATACGACTTTTATAATCAAATGGAAGCGTTTCTGGCGAAACATCTGAAATAATATTACATAAGGTAAGTGGGTTGTTAACTTAAGACTAGACTTGTCAACATATTTATTTGCAATGTTACAAGTTTGTTAGCTTGATTAACGCCTGCTATTATGGGATTATTTACTGGTTATGGGCACTGCTTGTGTCCAATATTCATATTACTTATAAACGTTTTTTACATACTTTCGTGTTTTTGTCACACGTAAGCTAAACATAAAAATAACACTAATTGGTTGGGAATTATGTCCAAAATGAGCAAGAGAACTCTTATTGCGACAACTGTTATCGGTGCATTTGCGCTGGGTAATAGTGCTGTCGTTTCAGCAGATCCGTTAAATGCTCTTCATAAAGAAGAAGCAAAAATTCACGTAGCTGCGAAAAAATCTCAGGAAAAAATTAACTCTTTATTTGAGCAATCTCAAGAATTGTTGGTCGAGTATCGTGCCGTAGTTGATGAAACTGAAAACTTGAAAGTGTATAACGATTACGTGGCGAGCCTAGTTGCTGACCAACAGCGTAATATTGATTCACTACAACGTCAGATTGATTCAATCGAAGAAACTAAGCAAAACATCGTTCCATTGATGTTCCGCATGATTGATTCACTTGAGCAATTCGTTAAGTTGGATGTTCCAATCAACCTAGAAGAGCGCCTAGAGCGTGTTGAGCGTCTTCGTACAGTAATGACTAATTCAAACGTGACTGTTTCTGAACAGTTCCGTCAGGTTATCGAAGCGTATCAAATCGAAAACGAGTACGGTGCGCGCATCCAGGCCTACCAAGGTATTATTGATGATAATGGTACGGAAGTAACGGTTGATTTCTTCAACTTAGGTCGTACTGCTTTATTAGCTTTATCGTTAGATCAAAAAAATGCATGGGTATGGGATAATGATTCTCGTACGTGGGAACAATTAGGTGATGAATACCTAGGTTCTGTGATTAACGCGGTTCGTATGGCGCGTAATTTAGTTCCTGCAGACCTAATTAAACTTCCAATCAAAGCAGCAGCGGCGGAGTAAAGACAATGAAAGTATTAGTTAAAACGCTACTGACTGCAGCTTCAATTGCTGTTTTATCTTGTTCAGTTCAAGCGCAAGAAGTGAAGTCACTTGAACAGTTACTTGAGCAAGTCAAAAGCAACCGAGTTTCTGAAGCTCGTCAAAATACCGCTCGTGAAAAAGAATTCCAAGCAGCTCGTGCTGACAAGCAAGCCTTGTTAAACCGTGCTCAGCGTGAATTAAAAGCCGAGCAAGATCGTGGTGACCGTTTAGCGAAGCAGTATGCTGACAACGAAGTCACGTTATCTGAAAAATCGATAGAATTAGACTTAGCAACCGGTACATTAGGTGAAATGTTTGGTGTAGTACGTCAAGCGTCTTCTGAAGCGTTCGGTCGTATCTCTACTTCAATAGTTAGTGCTGAATTTCCAGGCCGTGACGTATTCTTAGCCCGCATGTCAGAAGACTCTAAAGGTCTGCCAAACATCCGTGAACTAGAAGACCTATGGTTTGCACTACAAACAGAAATGACTGAATCTGGTCGTGTTTCTAAATTCAAAGCAAACGTCATCAGCCTTGATGGGGGTTCTGCTGAACAAGAAATCGTTCGTGTTGGTACATTCAACCTAATCGGTGAGCAAGGTTATTTAATCTATGATGATCCAAACGATCAGGTTGTACCTTTAGGTCGTCAGCCAGATAGCCATATGGTGTCATCTGCTCAAGATCTTCGTGACGCAAACAGCGGTTTCATCCCTGTGTATATTGATCCATCACGTGGTTCTATCCTTGGACTATTGAAGCAAAAAGCAACAATGATGGAACGTTATCATGCTGGTGGTGTAGTTGGTTATATCATCACAGTGATGCTTGCTATCGGTCTATTGATTGGTTTGTATAAGGTCATTACCTTAACGCTGGTCTCTGGCAAAATGCGTGCACAGCTAAATAACATTGATAGCCCATCAGATGCTAACCCACTAGGTCGTATTCTTAAGGTTTATCAAGCGAACAAATCTGCGGATACTGAAAACTTAGAACTTAAGTTAGATGAAGCGATTTTACGTGAATTACCGTCGATTGATTCTGGTATCAACATCATTAAGATTTTCGCAGCGATTGCCCCGTTACTAGGTCTACTAGGTACGGTATTAGGTATGATTGCGACGTTCCAACAGATTACGTTATTCGGTACTGGTGACCCACGTATTATGGCTGGTTCAATCTCAATGGCATTGGTAACCACTGCTCAAGGTATTATTGCAGCGTTACCATTAATCTTAACTCACAGCATCGTCGCTTCACGCAGCAAGTCAATTGTTCATATTTTAGATGAGCAGACTGCTGGGATTATTGCAACTCACGCAGAGTCGGAGAAAGCGTAATATGTATTACCTGATTGGATTATGGGAATCTGTCAGGGACTTTATCGCTACCGGCGGTGACGTGTTGTATTTCGTTGCTGCCGCGCTCTTCCTCATGTGGGTATTGATGGTAGAGCGTTATTGGTACTTAACTTCAGTGTTCCCTAAAGTACGTGGCGATATTATCGCCCGTTGGGACGCTCGAGTTGATACTACTTCATGGTATGCGCATAGAATCCGTGATACATGGATTTCAGAAGCGTCAGACGCGCTTAACGCACGTATGTTGATTATTAGAACGTTAGTGGCTATGTGCCCGCTGATTGGTTTGTTAGGTACAGTAACCGGTATGATTACAGTATTTGAAACCATGGCAGCGCAGGGTACAGGTAACGCACGTTTGATGGCGGCAGGTATTTCAATGGCAACAATCCCGACAATGGCGGGTATGGTTGCGGCATTATCAGGGTTATTTGTGAGCTCTCGCTTAGAAGCTAAAGCGAAGATGGCACGCGAAAGCCTTATCGATAGCCTGCCTCATCACTAGAGAGAGATTATTATGGCTCGAAAAGTCAGAGAAGAAGAAGAAGATGCAGCAATTGATATGACACCGATGCTCGATATCGTGTTTATCATGTTGATATTTTTTATCGTCACGACAGTTTTCGTAAAAGAAGCCGGTATTGAAGTAAACAAACCAGAAGCATCTGAGTCGTTTATGCCAAAAAATGCCAATATCTTTATCGCGATTACTGAAGATGGAGACGTGTGGTTAGATAAACGCCAAGTGGATCCTGATTCTGTGCGTGCCAACGTTGAACGTCTTCTAGCCGAACAGCCTACGGACTACGTTATAATTCAAGCTGATGAAAAAGCGAAGCATGGATTAGTCGTAGAGATTATGGACCAAGTAAAAGATGCGGGAATCGATAAGATTTCGATCGCAACAAGGGGTTAATAATGGGACGTTTTATAGTTTCTATTCTAATTGGCGCCGGTATTGCTTTCACTTTGTTTGTTGTTATGGCCAAGCTAATAGAAAATACCAGTCGTCCAGCGGAAGAAGTGCCAGATACGCCAGTCATCGACATTGTAATGAGTAAACCGGATGACGATACGCAGACGCGTAATCGTGTTCCGCCACCGCCACCACCTCCGCCTCAGCAGCCGCCGAAAATGCAGCCTACTGAGCCTGATGATGTGGATCCAGATGCAGATGGCTTTAGCTTAAATGTCCCTGGTATTGATACTGGTGGTGTGGGTATTAATTTAGGTGGTGTGGGTGCAATGCGCCGTGATGGTGATGCAACGCCTATCGTACGTATCGAACCTAAGTATCCAGTACAAGCTGCTCGTGATGGTAAAGAAGGATGGGTAAGACTGTCATTCACTATCAATGAAGTGGGCGGTGTTGATGATGTTGAAGTAATTGAAGCTGAACCTAAGCGTGTATTCGATCGAGAAGCAAAGCGTGCTTTGCGTAAGTGGAAATATAAGCCTAAAATTGTAGATGGGAAACCTGAAAAACAATTTGGTATGAAGGTTCAACTTGACTTTAAATTGGATAAATCATAATGAAGAATTTATTTAAAGTAGCTGTAGTCGCAGCAACATTGTCGTCCTCTTTGGTCCTTGCTAATGTTGCGCATGCGCAAGATAGCGAAGCGAAAAAGGCCGCACCTGCTCCTGTTCTTCCAGTTGAGTGTCCAGGTTGGAAGCGTGGCACAACACAGATCGTCGGTGAGCGTACGGGTAAAAAAGTACAACGTGCATTTGAAGCATACAATGAAGATAGGATTGCTGAAGCGATTCAAATCCTAATTGATATTGAAACTTCTGATACCTTTGATAAAGCGTATGTTGATCGTTTTGTTGGTAATTTATTAGCCGCTGAAAAAAATCGTGCTGATGAAGCATTAGTTCGTTTAACGGCGTCGGTATCTACAAAGGTACTTAATGACCGTGAACACGCTGATACCCTTCGTTTGTTAGGTGATTTGAACCTGCAAGAGAAAGAGTATGCCAATGCGATCAAATGGTATAACAAATGGATGGACTTTACTTGTAAAGAAGATCCTGCAATTTATACCCGTATGGCACAAGGTTTTTATGAGTTAAAACAACTTGATAAAATCATTGCTCCTGCGGATAAAGCCATTGCGTTATACACCAAAGAAGGCAAACCAAACAAAAACCCTTACGTGTTAAAGTTAACCTCATATTATGAGCGTAAAGACTACCCATCAACGGTAAAAGTAGCTGAAGAATTAGTTCGTCAGTTCACTGATACGCCACGCTGGTGGACACAGCTTGGTTTCTTCTACATGCTTGTAGAAGACTACAAGAAGGCGTTATCTACGTTTGAAATGGCATATGGTCAGGGTTATTTGACCAAAGCATCAGAGTTTAAAGCGCTTGCACAATTATACTCTACTAATGATATTCCGTTCAAAGCAACGCAGATCTTAGAAAAGTATATTGGTAATGGCCTAATTGAAAAGAACGAAGCTAATTATTCGTTACTAGCCAATGCACATCATGCCTCTAAAAATCATAAAGAAGCAGCTCAGAATTATGAAATTGCGGCCAAATTTGATAACAATGCCGATTTATTTCGTAAGCAAGGTCTCTTATTGATGTCTGCTGAAGATTATAAAGGTGCCGTTGTCGCGTTTGAAAAAGCGTTAGAATTGAATATTGAAGAGCCTAGTCGTATTCACTTTTCTTTAATGGAAGCTAACTTCTATCAGAACAAGTTCCGTACTGCTTATAAGTATGTGCTTGAAGCTAAGAAGTCTAAGCAGTTACGTCGTAATGCGGAAGCATGGGCGCCATACATCAAAGAAAAAGCAAAAAATCGTGGTATAACAATCTAGGGTATCCTGGCGTTGTAAAACTGTGAGTTAGAATTTAAAAACGACCCTTGGGTCGTTTTTTTTTTGCCTGTTGGTTGACGGTCTCTAAATGCAGAATACTGACGTTATAGCATCGCATTTAATAACGATTTTATTTTTGTTATTACGGCTTTTTTGTTTACTAAATCATGGCTAGCCATCACTGTGTTGAGCGAATGTCCAGCGATATAACGGTCATAGAGTAACTCTGGCAGGTTGACAGAAGGCTTAGTTACACCATTTATAGATGATATAGATGTAACATTTCGTATATACCAGTAAATATACATTTCTGCATAATCAAAGCTACGAGTGCCAGCTAGGAACTCAGTCAGCATCTGGTTTGCATGATCTGTCGCTGTTTGTGCTTTGATGGGTACGTGCTGTTTACTTTGTATTGCAATCGGGCAATGCCATTGTTGCGCAATGCTATGCCAGTCATGTATTTGCTGTAAATCAAATTTGTCGGATACAGGCAGTAGGACAATTGCATTTACTAACCCTGTGACAGAATTGATTTTTTGACCTAGCTTTACGATTTCATAATTATTGTGTTGCCAAAAATGCAATAACCGCTTTGAGGCACCAAATGCGCTGGTGATCATATCTATTTGCGCAAATTTAGCCTGCTCGGCTAAAGCAGATAATATTTTGGTTCCAAACCCGCGGTCCTGATATTCAGGTAAAACAGCAATGCGATTAATCCGCCAAATATTGTGTTTTAATAGTGCGGTATTTCCATAAGTATAGGCAAGTTGTTGGACAGATAAATGTCCGTTAACGCGTCTACTGCCTTGAGCTATATTTTGCTGTAAATCTTGGTCATCAATATTGCCTTCCTGAACGATCCAAACACATCCGATCAACATCCCATTAAACATATAGATCCCACATTCCATATCAGGTGCATCTAGTAAGCGTTGGAGATCATCGGGTGCAGTTTGATAATGCGCCTCCATCAAGCACGCCATAACAGCGCTACGCAATGAAGGTGTGGTCATTAATTGTTTATGGTTAAGAAAATGTAGACCATCACGCCTCTGTCCGTTTTTTTCCGTTGGTAATGCGTTGGTAGCTTTCTGAGGGGATAGCAATGTTTCAGCAAAATTTTCTAATGGACAGGGAGCGATAAAACGAATTGGGTGTGTCAAACGATGTGTCGTGTAATGGTCAAGTGAAGGTAAAAAGGATAGTGAAAATCCCATGCCATTGTTTTCATATCCATGCGTGGTAGTTGCAAATACAATCGATGAATAATGTGACATGGCTTGTTGTAACCAATATACGGGTAATGATGCGGCTTCATCTACTAAAAGCAATGTATGTCTATTGTCATTCTTATTTTGGAGTGCAAATAAAATAGGATCATCAGGTGAACAGAACCGGAGTTGGTTAGGACCAATATTTTCTGTACGATTTTCGAGACCTTTTAAATGTCCTTTTAAATGTCCTTTGAGAAGGTCTTGAAATCTATAGAGGCCATTTCGGATTGTATGTGTCGCTTCATTGCTTTGTGTTACATAGATAATTTGTGTAAATATGCACTCATTCTCATTCACCTGGAGTAACAAAGACGGTAATTGACCTAATAAGTCACTTTTTCCACGACCTCGATCAGCTTGTAATACATGAATATTTGTTTGACTCTTAGCTTCATGCTTGGACAACAAATCATTGACCAGAAGCTTACCTAAGGTCGCTTGCTCTTTAATCGCCATGTCTAATTGCTGATTAACTAACAGAGGTAAATTTTTACCTAGTCGTTGTGCTTGTATTTCCAACCAACTATCAAGATAAATACGAAGTTGCTGCGCATTTGCCACAATGTGGTTAGGAAAAAGCTCTTCAAACAAGTCAGCAAATAACTGATTAAAATATGAGACACCAGAGCCTACAGAAGAAGCGCTAGACCCTACAAAAAAACTAGACTCACTATAAGACATAGGTAAGGCGCTAGGCAGGCTTGCTAAATCTGTTGTTGGTGATAACAACAACATAATGCCACCCAATTGCAGTGTACCCAGGACAGCATACCAAGGGTTGGCACGAATACCTTCTGCAACATCATAGATAATGAGACTAAATTCTTTACCTAATATTTGTCGGTAATGCTTGGGTTGGATGTGAGTAATAAAATCGCTGTTTGGCGGGGATTCACTGATCCAAAGCACCTTAGGTTGAGTCATTCGTGGTTTTAGGTAATGAGTTTGGTTTGCGCAACTGTTATACTCAGTAAGAGTTTTACAGTGTTGATCCAAGATTTGTATGCAACATTGCATTAAATCTGGGTCTGATTTAACTAAGTACAAATTACGTAAATAATGATTCATTGATGCTATAGAGCTGAGATAAATTTTATGCCGTTAATGTACCATAAAACGAACTAATTATTCATGAGAAGAGATAGACCTTACAAACAAACCATTGCACGGATTAAATTTCTACGGGCTGTGGCTATTGTTATTTTGATGATTGGTCTGTGTGTAGCGACGTTGTATAATGACTTTCGGATGTTGACACTCAATCAAAAAAATGAGCAGTTGGTACTAGAAAACATCATTTCTCAAGTTAATAACCAGACTATTTTAGCGCTGACGAATTTCAGTGATTTTATTGACCAAGCTCCCAAGCCCACTCAAGCCGAAAAGAATCGTTTTAGCGAACTGGTATCCAAACAATTACCTTATTTGTATACATTAAATATCGCTTCAGCTTACGACCGACAACAATTAGCAAAAAAAATCTCTGCAAGCTTCGTCCTAAAACAAACTAATCAATTTCCAGATGGCCACAAAGAACTTAGAGCTTATACCCCGCAAGATTTTAATTTTATTGTTGATTATGTCTTTCCTCTGAACCCCAAAACTAAACCGATTATCGGTCTCGATGTCTTTCCGTTAAATATTTTACAAAGTTTATTCACACAACAAAAAGACACTGAGTTTGACCGATTATTAGAAGCGCCCAATCAATTGCAAAAAACCGTCACTGATGCGTTTGCATTGTTTGAGGGAGGGTATGCAATCTCCTTAAATCAAGCCGTAGGCGAAGTGGCTTTTCAAGGTGAAGTTTTTCCTGCACATATTACGTCGTTATTAATTGAACTGGATATCTTTAGAGATTATTTAGCGCAGCTAGCGAATATTAATGATTTACGGATTGGGGTAGCCAAAATAGATCAAGAGCAAATTTGGTTTGGTAAGCCCTTAGCTAATGAACTATGGGCAACTCAAATAACGGATGTGCAAGAGGTGTTATTATACGGTCGTAAAATAACTATCGAAACATCGTTTAATTTTGGTATCCAGCAAATTAGTTGGCAATTAATGAGTGCATTGTTTGTATTAGCGATTGCGTGCATTATATTTTTTAATAAGTTATATACGGTCATTGAGCGGAAACAAGCTAAACTCGTTGCGGTAAACAATAAACTGACTCACAACTTAAAAACCCAATCGGACATGTTGGCCTATATCTCACATCAATTAAATACGCCTTTGACCTTAATTTCATTGGCGAACCAACAATTACAAAAGCAGAAAGATAAAACCTCAGATACGCTATTTCACCTTGATACTATACGCCAACAAACTCATAAAATGACCAATTTGGTTCAACATATTTTGGAAGTGAAAACGACTGAACGCTTGTCACTTGATCCGCAACAACATGAGCTGATAGCTCACCTTAAGCACATGATTGCTGATTACGAAGCGGGTTTCAGAGAAAAGCATATTACGTTACGGGTAGATTGTTCGGGGTTAGAACGATTTGATGTGACTTACGACCAGATATCCATGGAGTTGGTTGTTGACAATTTACTGAGTAACGCGCTGAAATACACCGACCAATACGAGTGGGTAGATATTAAATTAGGTTATCATCCGACACGTTCTGCTGCGTTAGAGTTAGTGATTATGAACGGCCATGATGTGTTAAATGACGCTGAGTGTGAAAATATATTTACTCGTTTTGTGCGCTTAAATGCTGAAACGATAGATGGCAGTGGTTTAGGTTTGGGGGTAGTCAAAGAAGTCTGTGAGCGTAACAATTGGGATATTATATGTTACAGCGCCGTCAAATCAGATGTATCGTTAAAATTTGGCAAAGATGCGTTCGTCGCATTTAGTGTCACTACCCCTGTTTAATACTTGCCTAATCGCCCCTTTATCCGTATTATCCACCTCGTCCAAGGGGTGCTTGTTGTGATAGACAGGCTGAGATCGAAAGAAACCCTTTTACCTGATCCGGATAATGCCGGCGTAGGGAATGGAAACCTCCATCTTTGCCCAGATCCCGGATCTTTTTTATCAATTTATAAAAAGGATCTTCTTTTGAAATACACGTTAAATTTAAAACCGCACGCTTTTTCTTGCATTGCTATTGCAGTATTGGCTAGCCTTTCCGCAAACGCAAACGCAACTGAAAACAATGTCGAAGTCATCAATGTCTTTGGTGACTACTCACAATTATCTCTCGACCAAATCGCACAATCTGCGACCATTATTACCACCAAACAACTTAACCAGCGCGGTGCTAGCCATTTGGAAGGGGTGTTAAATCTTGCCCCAAATGTAAATTTTTCTTCTGGCGCATCTCGCGGTAAGTACATTCAAATACGCGGGATTGGTGAGCGCAGTCAATTTTCTGAACCACTCAATTCTTCAGTTGGCCTAGTGATAGATGGGTTGGATGTGTCTGGTTTGGGGGGCATGGCGACCTTGTTAGATACACAGCAAGTCGAAGTCCTGCGCGGTCCACAAGCGACGGTGTTTGGTACCTCAGGGTTAGCGGGTGTAGTAAATATAGTCAGTAACGCGCCGACAGACGAGCCTTCCGGTTCCTTTGCTATCAGTGGTGCTACTCAAGATACGCTAGATGTCAGCGCGGCGTATGGCTTAACCTTTGAGAATGGTTTAGGTTTGCGCGGTGCAATTAAACAAACGACATCAGACGGATTTGTTGAAAATTCCTATTTAGGTCGTGATGACACCAATAATATTGATGAGCTCAGTGCACGTTTAGCGGCAACGTATGATATTAATGCTGCCATGACTGTGAGCGGGCAAGTGATCCACGTTAATACCGATAACGGTTATGATGCGTTTTCATTAGATAATGATAATGTGAGCCGTTCGGATGAGCCAGGTGTCGACACCATTGATGCCACTGCTGTCGGTGTTAACTTAGTCAATACCACTGATTGGGGGCAATGGCGCATACAAACCGCACACACCCAATCTGATACCGTATATTGTTATGATGAAGATTGGACTTTCGTGGGTTTTCATCCGTGGGAATACGCATCGACTGATTATTATTTCCGTGACCGTGATAACCAAGCGCTGGAATTTCAAGCTCGCTCCAATGCTACTGGCAACCTCGACTGGGTAGCTGGCGCCTTATATAAACAAGCCGAAGATAATTTAACCCGCGAATATACCTATGCCGACAGTGATTTTACTTCACTGTACGAACCTACAAGTTCAGCGGTATATGGGCAAATTACCTTACCCATCACGTTAGCTGGCCAAGCGCTATCAGTAGAGGCGGGCTTGCGTATTGAACAACACCAAATTGATTATCAAGATAGCAATGGCTTTATTGAAAATAACGATGAGACACTCGTTGGTGGAAAAGTTGCGCTGAGTTATGTGCATGATCATTCGACGTTATATGGATTTGTGGCGCGTGGGTTTAAAGCGGGCGGCTTTAATCCGGATGAGCGTGTATCCGATGAACAACGGATCTACGAAGCCGAATACAACTGGCATTATGAGTTAGGTGTGAAATCGCGCATTGCAGATAGCGCTGCCAATGTGCGTGTGGCTGTGTTTTATATGACGCGTGAAAACACTCAAATCAGTGATTTTGCCGTGTTAGCGCAAGACGGTGTGGGTGAAAATACCGGTGCGGTTGAGTTTATCGATATTATTGATAATGCTGATACTGGGATTAATCAAGGTGTCGAAGCCGAATTAAGCTGGCAATTAAATCCGAGTGTGGATGCCGGGGTCAATGTGGGCTATTTGGACGCAACGTTTAGCGGATTTACTCGCAGTGATGGCTCAGTCATTGACAAACAACGTCAAGCGCAAGCACCCAAATATACCGCTCATGCCTTTGTTAATATGAACCTCAATGATGATTTATTGTGGCATGTATCGGTAGATGCTAAATCGTCGCATCGTTTTTCTGATGGCCATGACGAAATCAACCCTGGACATGCGATTGTCAATACACGTATCACTATGCCATTGTCAGGTGCGTTGTCAGGATGGGAGCTCAGTGCGTTTGTGCATAATGTGATGGATAAAACCTATTATGTGCGCGGATTTGGTGGCTTTAGTAACGATCCTCGTGAGTATTACGAAATCCCTAAAGCCTATGTGCAGTTTGGCGGACAGCGTCAAACAGGCGTTCAGGTAAGTTATGCTTTTTAGTCTGTTAGAAGTGGGGGCGGTATTATGCGCCCTTGCTTACATGGTGTTAGTGGCGCGCGAGCATATCGCGTGCTGGTTTTTTGCATTTGTGTCTACCGCGCTGTTTAC
>JAQXDG010000168.1 GCA_029251505.1 Glaciecola sp.
CATGACTAATGAATCTTCCATTAGCTTGGCCATCATGCGATTACGATCTTCGGTATCATCACAACATGTGTTGCGTGTGATATTACCCACATCAACGGTATAACGATGATAATAACCAGGTACGACTTTATCTAGTACAGAATTATCATTCAGACCAGATGCATTGGTATGGTTATACACCACGTCAATCGCCACACGTAAGCCCATTTCATGTAACGCTTGCACCATAGAACGCATTTCTAAAATACGTGCTACCCTATCAGGATCAGTTGAATAGCTGCCCTCTGGTGCATTGAAATGCTTAGGATCATAACCCCAGTTGAAATCATCAACATTACGCATCATTTGCGCTAGCTCTTGCGCCTTAGTCGGCTGTAAAAACGGGTCATAGCTTTCAAACAAGTCTTTTAATACTGTTGTTGGTGACTCTTCATCACACACCGCAGCATCACGATTTAATAAACATAAATCAAAGACCGTATCAAACATATCGACAGTGCGCTCTGGGCGTTCTTCGATCGTTGCGATGTCATTCACTGGTAACACATGGAAATGGGTAATGCCCGCCTCCACTAGATCCATTAAATGATTTACCGGTGCGGTATTTTCTTCAGTGAAAGCAAGGTATTTACCACGATTTGCCGCTGAAGTAGACATATCTAATGCTGAGAAGTCACGTACATGACCTTCATAGATCACTGCATCTTCAGGGTTTGTAATCGTTGGCGCAACCGAATCTTCCCAACCATCGGGTTTAAGATCCGCATCACTCAAATTAACAAACTGTGAGAAACGACCGTTAACACCTAAACCAACTGAATACGGATCAGTCACGTCAAACGTTTGTACTTCACCAGACACAGGATGGAATACCGTGACAGCAAAACGATAAAACATGCGATCCATACCTGTACCGCTGTACGACCAAATACCCGTCATCGGATCTTCTGTCATCTGATGTGAAGACGCTAAACGCTTATCAGCACCATAGACATTCAACACCACATTTTGTGCTGTCGGCGCCCAGACGTTAGATGTAATCATATCCGCATCATAAGACAAACCAAGAGTCGCCTCATCCGCATCAGCATCACCCATCGTGTACAACGTATCTAACGCATTTGCGATTTGAATACCTGTAGCGGCGACTAATTTGCCTTCATCGTTGTAGCCACCCAATACACTTTGCGTTTTTAACACCGTTTTAGCAGCATCTGCATCCCACTCACCGGCATATGCCGACATGCTAGCTAGATGCGGAGCTATCGCAATTTGCTCATCCGTTAACGTCGCATCCATGAGATCTAGCGCCGTACCGTTAAGGCCGGTTTCTAGTGATGCCTCAATACCTGCATCAGCAGAGTAATGCAATTTAACCGACGTTACGGCATCAGGTGCATTCCACACTAAGGTATTCGCATCTAACCAATGTGCCGCCATCCCTTCAATTTGAACTGGACGCTCACCCAACGATAGGATTGGGAAATCAAACACAGTTGCCTCACCCGATAACGTAAAGTTCACACGTTGATAGGTATCATCTTCTTGGTCTAATGGTGCTCTAAAGTCAGCGCCACCCATTTCTTTACCCTCACCGTCTGTACCGATGTGAATAATAAAGTTATGACAGGTACCAAATCCTTCTTTAAGGTTTAATAACCAGTACGCACCATAGTTAGGGTCGATACCGTCATGCACTAAACCATTATCCCATGAAGGTGCAATTGAATCAGGGGCCAATGAATCACAAGTGTCATTGTTCCAAGTATGCAAACGATAGCCTTCATAAGCGGTATCGCCTGACTCATTCGTTGCATCAACTAAAGCACGGTTATAATAAACCACCGCTTGAGTCGCACTTGGAAAAACAGAAGGCGTTGGTAGTGACGGATCAGCGCCAATAACACAACTTTGATTATCTGCAGCAGGGACTAATGGCGCAGTACAACTTAATGGTGGCGGTGCCACACAAGATGAACCAGCAGCATTAGGGATCTGCGGTAAACTACAAGATACAATAGCAGTACCAGACGTTACGTCTGACCCGCCGCACCCTGCTAAACCGAGTGAAGTCAAAATTACAACGACTGCACCTAGTTTTCGGATTGAATTAAACATAGGTTGTTGCTCCGATGTTGTTAAACATTTTTGTTTAGCTGTTAAGCCTTGCAAAATACGGGTTAAATAACTCATAACGAATATGTCATACCAAGGAAGTATTGCGTTCCGAAGTACTGAATTGTGCCGGTCAATGATTCGTCACCAAAGTAACTCTTCGTTGGGGCATCGGTTACGTTATTCGCCTGAAATAACACGCTTAAGTTGTCATTAATGGCATATGAAGCTTGGAAATCTACGACAGTTTCGCCATCATAGTTAACCGTTTGCTCATTCACACCCACCTGCTTTGAGACGAATGGGTTACGATAGCGCGTGCTGACACGACTCTCAAAACCTTCATATTCCCAAAACAACGTTACACTGGCTACTTGCTCAGATAATCCCGGTAAGTTACCAGTGTACACACCGTTTCCGGTAGTACGTTGAATTTCTGATTCTGTATACGAGTAACTGGCGTTAACACCTAAACCAGACCATAAACCAGGTAACATGCTGTAGATTTCCGTATACGCAAGTTCGATACCACGAATATAACCGCCTTCAGAGTTATTTTGAGCCGTTGTATAAGTCCCGTTAACTGTTGGAATAGTCACGGTAATCGGTTCTGCGTTGCTATTTAGCTCTGGTAAACCATCTTCATTGGTCACCGTAACCACAACTTCAGTCGGTACATCAAACCCATTGGCAGCGAAGTCATAAGGACGTGTAGCCGTCGTATCAATAAAGGATTTAATTTCTTTATAGAACAACGCAACAACTAAGGCACCATCGGTATCATCAAAATAACGCTCATAAGATAAATCATATTGATTCGCATAGAACGGACGTAAGAACGGTGAGTTAGTACTCGAACCATTAATTTCAGCCGTCGGATTAGTTAATACAATATCACCCGTATCTTCATCAATTGAACCAAATACATCTGATACACGCACGTTAGCATTGGCAAATAAGCGATTGATCGGTGGACGACCCATGACTTTAGCTGCTGCAAAACGGATCTGATCATTATCAGTAATTTTGAAGTTAAGGTTTAACGACGGTAAATAATCCGTGTACGTATCACCGATAATTTTTGAAGCAAATTGATCATTGATCAGACCTGCACCATCCGTGATGTATTGTGCACCCTGTTCAGGATCGCCTTGTACATCTTGTAATACTGTGGAAGATTGGTTGGTATCAACCATACGCACACCAAAGTTACCACTCACTGGAATATTACCCAATTCCGTATCAATATTTGCCATCACATAGGCAGAGGTGACTTCTTCAAATACTGAACCAGATTCAGTTACTGACCAAGCAGTGTTAGGACCTAAACCTGGAGTTGGACTATTAATCACACCAGGGTTAGCTGTCCCCCAAGATTGTACCGGTTGTGGAATGCCGGATGGGAACCATGCATTGAGTGCTTTATCTAAATCAATTGATAAATAACTTGGGAAATAAGCAAAATCACCCTGCCAATCCACGACTTCAACCATATCTTGGGTTAAACGCAATGGTGGCGCTGAATTAGGGAAACCAGAATCAGAACCATACTCAAAGACTGAACGTTCATTTGAGTACGTACGATCTGAATAACGCGCACCAAATTCAATAGAAGAAACGAAATTATTGTCTAGTTGATATTTAAAATCAAGACGGAATGCTTCAATTTCATCACTGTTTTCGTAAGGATAAATCCCATACTTACTGACCATAACACGGTCGATATCGCTGAATGCTTCAGCTTGGCTAAAACCAACATTGGGCAGATTTAAACCATTGTTTAAGTAGCTAATAGACACGTTTTGATCAAGCACTGGGTTGGCAACAGTCGCATCTTCAGCAACTAATGACCATAATAAGCCATTACGGAAGTTAGACTCAGCCGATGAATAAGACGCATCAAATGACATAGACCAGTTATCTGATATATCCCAATCACCTTTTAATCCATAACTCGCGACTTCATCAAAATCTTGATTATCATCGTTGACTAGTTCAACACGCGTTGAACTGCCTGGGTTACGATAAAAAGTACCACCAATGATATTACCATCAGGGTTAGCCGTTAAATTATCATACGAAGATTGGCTTGATTCTAATTTGACGCGGTAACCACGAGCAAATTCTTTTGAATCAAAACGAGATAAGAAACCGTCTGCTTTTAAACGGAAATTATCAGTCGGTGCCCACTCAATAGCGGCCATATAACCGTTCCGAGTTTCTTCACCACCTTTATGCTGGATCTCAAACCCTTCACTTGGAATTAAATCAGTACCGCTAATCAAACCACCTGGTGCTAAACCAATATATTGAGTTGCAACAGAAGGCTGGAATAAACGGGCATAACCTAATGCAAGTCCTAAGGTATCGTCAGCAAACTTACCTTGGTAAGAAAAGCTAATACGGTTACCGTATTCTTCTGCATCTGATACTTCAGACGCACGGTCGTTAAACATACCACGAAGATTTGCACCAAACGTGTGTTGTTTACTATTGGATAACGGACTCGCTGTTTCTAGTTCAACCGTTCCCGCTACACCGCCTTCAATCAATGATGCTTTAGGTGACTTATAGACCGCTGCAGAATTAATTAACTCTGATGGATATTGGTCAAACTCGATTGAACGGTTACCTGACGTTGATACTTGCTCTCGACCATTTAAAGTTGAAAACACGAAATCGCCAGATAAACCACGAATGTTAATCTCTGCTGCTTGACCGCCAGTACGGACAGCTGAAATACCAGGAAGACGAGTTAATGCGTCTGCCATTGAAACATCTGGCAAACCACCTAAGTCATCTGCAGATAATTGTTCTGATACCGTATCCCCAAAACGTTTTTGATTTAAAGATTTAATTAAGCTAGTAGAAAAGCCTTTGACTTCAATTACTTCAACTTCATCTTTATTTACTTGTGTTTCGTTAGCCTCTTGAGCATAAATTGGCATTGCCAAAGATACGCCACCAGCGACAAGTGCTGCGGTGATCAAACTGGGTCTGAATTTAGTCATATATTGTCCCATTCCCCGTTGAGTTATAGATGAGTGCGTGCGTGTTGTTCGTACTTGAACTCAATTATTAGTTTTGTTTTTACAGTTCGCATATCATCCGCTTTATATCACCTCGCACTATATTTAACTCTATGGACATACACAACAAAGTGCATACGTATTCATGGGTAAATACATACATTTACCTAACAAAAAACCAACAAATTCAAACTCAAATGGGATTATTCAGTAAAACTGGACTAACAGGCAGCTGTAGAAAAAAAGGAACGACGTATACTTATTTCGTGTCTTAGACAACGTCAAAGGCATCTAATAACTGAATACTTTCACTTAATACTTTTACTTAATATTTTTAATTAATTAGCACGACTGAAAAGAGGAAATAAACATGGATATTCAATTACAACTGACGCAAACACCGATTAACACACTGACGAATAAACAACTCACCCAAATACAAGGAGGGATGTTAGAAGCCCCACAACCGGCCATCTATGATGAACAGACAATATATGCTCAACCTTGGCGCAACGAGCAACATGTCAACAGTATTACCAGCCGAAAACACACCGGTTATGCCAGTAAGTTTAATGCAATGAACTAAGCGATAGCATCAACGATGTAACATCGAGCATGAAGCATTAGGCAAAAAAAAACCGCATCAATTGATGCGGTTTTAAACTCATTTAACAATGAAATATAGTCGGATTACCAACCAGTGATTTCACGCAATGCTTTGCCGATATCAGCAAGTGAACGTACTGTTTTTACGCCCGCTGCTTCTAGCGCTGCAAATTTCTCATCAGCAGTACCTTTACCACCAGAGATAATCGCACCAGCATGACCCATACGCTTACCTTCAGGTGCAGTCACACCCGCAATGTAAGATACGACAGGCTTAGTAACGTTAGCTTTAATGAACTCAGCAGCTTCTTCTTCCGCAGTTCCACCGATTTCACCAATCATCACGATTGCTTCAGTTTGTGGATCGTTTTGGAACAAGGTTAAGATATCAATGAAGTTAGAACCAGGAATTGGATCACCACCGATACCAACACAAGTAGACTGACCAAAACCTTCGTCAGTCGTTTGCTTAACCGCTTCGTACGTTAACGTACCAGAACGAGAAACAACACCAACTTTACCAGGCTTGTGGATATGACCAGGCATGATACCAATCTTACATTCACCCGGAGTGATAACACCTGGGCAGTTAGGACCGATCATCGTTACGCCTTTTTGTGAAACATATTCTTTCACATAAATCATATCAACAGTTGGAATACCTTCAGTAATACATACGATCAATTGAATGCCAGCATCGGCTGCTTCAATGATTGAATCTTTACAAAAAGCAGCAGGTACATAGATAACTGACGCAGTCGCGCCTGTTTCTGCCACTGCGTCTTTTACTGTATTAAATACAGGAAGACCTAAGTGCGTAGTACCGCCTTTACCAGGAGTAACACCACCGACCATTTGCGTACCGTATTCGATCGCTTGCTCAGAGTGGAATGTACCTTGACCACCAGTAAAACCTTGGCAGATTACTTTAGTATCTTTATTAATTAATACTGACATTATTTGCCCTCCGCAGCAGCTACAACTTTTTGTGCAGCATCTGTAAGCGACTCTGCAGCGATAATATCAAGACCAGAATTAGCTAATACTTCACGTCCTAATAACGCGTTAGTACCTTCTAAACGAACCACTACAGGTACGTTTACGCCAACTTCTTTAACTGCGCCAATGATGCCTTCAGCAATCATGTCACAACGAACGATACCACCAAAGATATTAACTAATACTGCTTTAACATTCTCATCAGATAAGATGATTTTGAATGCTTCTGCAACACGTTCTTTTGTCGCGCCACCACCAACATCTAAGAAGTTAGCCGGTTTGCCGCCGTGTAAATTAACGATATCCATTGTACCCATTGCTAGGCCGGCACCGTTAACCATACAACCAACATTACCATCTAGTGCAACGTAGTTTAATTCCCACGCAGCGGCTTGTGCTTCACGCGCGTCTTCTTGTGAAGGATCGTGCATTTCTTGAAGCTTAGGCTGGCGATACATCGCGTTACCATCAATAGCAACTTTAGCATCTAGACAATGTAAATCACCGTCAGCTTTAATGACTAGAGGGTTGATTTCGATTAGGGCAACATCTAATTCTTCGAACATTTTCGCTAGACCCATGAAGATCGTAGTGAACTGACGGATTTGCACACCTTTAAGACCTAAAGCAAACGCGATTTCACGTGCTTGGTAAGGTTGTGCACCCACTAATGGATCGATAGCCGCTTTTAAGATTTTTTCTGGTGTTTCTTCTGCAACAGTCTCGATTTCAACACCACCTTCGGTAGATGCCATGAAAACAATACTACGTGTTGCACGGTCAACAACTGCACCTAAATACAATTCTTGAGCGATGTCAGTACAAGTCTCAACTAAGATCTTTGTCACGGGCTGACCCGCTTCGTCAGTTTGATATGTAACCAAGTTTTTGCCTAACCAGTTTTCTGCGAAAGCTGTAATTTCTTCTTTCGTCTTAACTAGTTTAACACCGCCAGCCTTACCGCGACCACCAGCGTGTACTTGACATTTAACTACCCACTCTTCACCGCCAATGCGATCCGCTGCGTCAGCAGCTTCTTGAGGAGTACCGGCAGCAAATCCTTCAGATACAGGTAAACCGTATTCTTTGAAAAGCTGTTTACCCTGATATTCATGCAAATTCATGGTTATATTCTATCCGCTTTAGTAAATTTAAAAAAAGTCGACATCCCGACTGTAATTATACTAGACGTTACTCCAACGCCTATTATAAGAAAGATGATACATCACACATCATCTTTCTCAATTTATTCAAGACTAATGTCTTAAAATTTATTATACATCTAATAGTAAACGAGTTGGATCTTCTAGCATCTCTTTAACAGTGACTAGGAAACCAACTGATTCTTTACCATCGACGATTCGGTGATCATAAGATAACGCTAAGTACATCATTGGTAAGATTTCTACTTTACCATTGACGGCCATTGGGCGGTCTTGGATCTTATGCATACCTAAAATTGCACTTTGTGGTGGATTGATAATTGGCGTTGATAACAACGAACCAAATACACCACCGTTAGTGATCGTGAAATTACCACCTTGCAGTTCATCAAGAGATAATTTACCGTCACGACCTTTTAATGCTAAGGTCTTGATACCTGATTCGATACCAGCCATACCTAATGTATCTGTGTCTTTCAATACAGGAGTCACTAGACCGCGTGGCGTAGAAACCGCAATCGAAATATCAAAATAGTTATGATAAACAATATCATCACCGTCAATTGACGCATTGACTTCTGGGAAACGTTTCAACGCTTCAGTCACTGCTTTTACATAAAAAGACATGAAACCTAAACGAATGCCATGACGCTTTTCAAAGCTTTCTTGGTATTGCTTACGTAAATCCATGATTGGTTTCATGTTGATTTCGTTGAAAGTGGTTAACATTGCTGTTGAGTTTTTCGCTTCTAATAAGCGATTTGCAATAGTTTTGCGTAAGCGTGTCATAGGAACACGTTTTTCAGTACGTTCACCCATAGGAACTGCTGGTGCCTCTGTAGTAGTGCTCGCTGCTTTCGCTGCTGGAGCAGATTTTAATGATTTTTCGACGTCATCTTTAGTGACACGACCGCCTTTACCAGTGCCTTTAATGCTCGCAGCATCCAGACCTTTTTCAGCTAATAAACGACGTACAGATGGGCTAAGCGCATCTGACTCAGCAGCGCTATCTGCTGACGCTGCAACGGGTGCAGCTGCAGCAACCGCGCCAGCTACAAACTTAGCAATGGCTTGCTCAGCCAAGACTGTTGCGCCTTCTTCAAAAAGAATTTCAGATAGTGAGCCGGCACTTGGCGCGACAACTTCTAATACCACTTTATCCGTTTCGATATCAACAAGGTTTTGGTCTTGTTCAACCGCTTCGCCAACCTTTACATGCCATGTGGCAATCGTAGCATCAGCAACAGATTCTGGTAATACAGGTACTTTGATATCCGTCGCAGGACCGCTTGCAGCAGGTGCAGCAGCGGCGGCAGTTGGAGCAGCTTTAGCTGCTGGCGCTGCGGCTGCGCTTCCAGCGGTAAGATTAGCTATCAATTGCTCACCTAACACGGTATCGCCTTCTTGGAATAAGATCTCAGAAATAACACCATCTTCTGGTGCTACGACTTCAAGTACCACTTTGTCGGTTTCGATATCAACAAGATTTTGGTCGCGAGACACAGTGTCACCCGCTTTAACATGCCAAGTTGCAATCGTTGCATCTGCTACCGATTCTGGTAACACCGGAACTTTAATTTCAGTAGTCATTTGAGATCCTTATTTAATTGTTAGTGCGTCATCAACCAATTGTTTTTGTTGTTGGTTGTGAACAGAAATATAGCCTACCGCTGGTGAAGCTGAAGCATCACGACCGGCGTAAGTTAATGTCGCTCCTTGCGGGATAGACGCATAAAAACGATGTTGTGAACAGTACCAAGCGCCTTGATTCATTGGCTCTTCTTGACACCATACCCAATCTGTTACATGCGCATATTGTGCAAGTTCAGCATTGATTTCATCAATTGGGAATGGATATAACTGCTCGATGCGGATAATAGCCACATCAGTTTGTTTATTCTCACGGCGTTTTTCAAGCAAGTCATAGTAAACTTTACCTGAACACATAACGACGCGTGTAACCTGTTTAGGATCAATCTCGTCAATTTCGCCAATGATATTTTGAAATACACCTGTCGATAATTCTTCTAAAGAAGAAACCGCTAGTGGATGACGCAACAAAGATTTAGGCGACATGACCACTAATGGACGACGCATTGGACGGACTGCTTGGCGAACCAACATATTATACACTTGCGCAGGTGTAGATGGAACACACACTTGCCAGTTATGATCAGCACATAATTGTAAGAAACGTTCAAGACGAGCTGAACTATGTTCAGGACCTTGACCTTCATAACCATGCGGTAACAGCATGGTTAAGCCACATAAGCGGCCCCACTTAGCTTCACCTGAACATAGGAATTGGTCAAATACCACTTGGGCACCATTGGCGAAATCACCAAATTGCGCTTCCCAAATTGTAAGAGTGCGTGGTTCTGCGGTGGCAAAGCCATACTCAAACGCTAACACCGCTTCTTCAGATAAAACTGAATCATACAGTTCAATATTACCTTGCTCAGCATTGAGGTGTTGTAACGGCATAAATGTAGAGCCGTCGGTCTGATTATGCAATACCGCATGACGATGGAAGAACGTACCACGACCTGAATCTTGACCTGTAATGCGAATATCATGCTGACGATCTAAAATATTGGCATACGCTAAGTTTTCAGCCATACCCCAATCCAATAAACGTTCGCCATCAACCATAGATTTACGGTCTAAATAAAGTTTATTAACACGTGATTGCAATTTTTGGTCTTCAGGGTAATCAATTAGACGTTGACCCAGTTCAGTCAGTTTTTCTACTGACGTTGCGGCATCATATGCCACATCCCAGTCATGCCCAATATATGGTGTCCAATCCACTGAATGCTCTGTCATTGGACGCCATTCTTCAACTACACATGCGCCGTGATCTAATGCTGAACGGTACTCAGCAATGAGTTTTTCAACTTCATGATCATCAATCGACCCTTCTGCCGTCAATTGATCAGCATAAAGTTGACGAGGTACAGGGTGTTTTTTAACTTTTTGGTACATTAAAGGCTGAGTTGCATTCGGCTCATCAGCTTCGTTGTGACCGTGACGACGATAACAAACTAAATCAATCACGACATCACGTTTGAATTTGTTACGGTAATCTAATGCGAGTTTAGTCACAAACAAGACCGCTTCAGGATCATCACCATTCACATGGAAAATAGGTGCCTGAACCATTTTAGCGATGTCAGTACAATATTGAGTCGAACGAGTATCTTCAACTTTAGACGTGGTAAAACCAACTTGGTTATTGATGACGATGCGAACCGTTCCACCCACTGCGAAACCACGAGTTTGCGACATGTTAAAGGTTTCTTGAACAACACCTTGGCCAGCAATCGCTGAATCACCGTGTATTGTAATAGGCAAAACTTTTGCGCCATCTCCAGAATCACGACGTGAAAGACGAGCACGTACCGAACCCATTACAACGGGATTAACAATTTCTAAATGCGATGGGTTAAACGCTAACGCTAAGTGAACATTGCCACCTTCAGTTGCAAAGTCAGAAGAGAAACCTGCGTGATATTTAACATCACCCGCACCTAACGAATCATCATGCTTACCGGCGAACTCATCAAATAATACCGATGGGTTTTTACCTAAGACATTGACTAACACGTTCAAGCGACCGCGGTGAGCCATACCTATTACGACTTCTTTAGTCCCAGCTTTACCCGCTTCGCTAATTAAGCCTTTAAGCATTGGAACTAAACTATCACCACCTTCAAGCGAGAAACGCTTGGCACCTGGGAATTTAGCACCTAAGTATTTTTCCATACCATCAGCAGCGATTAACCCTTTTAGAATTTTAATCTTTTCTTCACGGCTAATGACTGGCTTAGATTCAACAGATTCAATACGTTGTTGCAACCAACGTTTTTGCTCTGTGTCGGTGATATGCATGTACTCTGAACCAATTGAACCACAATAAGTACGGTTCAATGATTGGAATAAATCACCTAATGGTAATTTGTCTTTACCTAACGCGTAAGAACCCAAATTAAACTGGGTATCAAAATCTTTGTCAGTTAAGTTGTGGTGTGATAACTCTAAATCGCGAACACGCTCTTGCTTCCATAAACCTAATGGGTCTAAATTAGCATGCTGATGTCCACGGAAACGGAAGGCATTGATTAACTGTAATACTTTGACTTGTTTTTCATCACCCGCAGCACCAATTATCGGTGCAGCACTGTTACCTACTCGCGCCATTGGCCCAAGCGCTGCCATTTTTCGGAATTCATCACGAACTTTGGTGTGATTTGAATCAATCTCGACTCCATCTACCTTAGGTAACGTTTCAAAGACCTGTTGCCAAGTCGATGGGACGCTTTGTGGATCCTCGAGATATGCTTCATACAATTCCTCTACGTATGCCGCATTCGCACCAGCCATGTGAGATGTTTCCCACCATGCTTTCATTGCGCTATCTTGCATTATAATGCCCTGTCTACAAATTTAATATCACGTGAGTTCATCACTGACCTCACCACTAACTTTTACTCAAAAAAATAGCCATCTGTATTACAGATAGCTATTTAGAAACTAATTCGTGGGCGGGATAACCCGCCCATAATCACTAAACAGCTCGTTGTAAGAGCATGGACTTTATCTGACCAATCGCTTTGGTTGGATTTAATCCTTTTGGACATACGCTAACGCAGTTCATAATGCCGTGGCACCTGAATACACTAAACGCATCGTCAAGATCATTCAATCGTTCATCAGTCGCAGTATCGCGACTATCAATCAAGAAACGGTAGGCATGTAACAAACCGGCTGGCCCGATGAATTTATCAGGGTTCCACCAGAATGATGGGCATGATGATGAACAACACGCGCATAAAATACATTCATATAAACCATCAAGTTTCGCACGCTCTTCCGGCATTTGAATAAATTCACGCGATGGTGGATGGTTATCGTCATTGATTAAGAAAGGTTTAATTTTCTCATATTGTGTATAGAACTGTGTCATATCCACAACTAAGTCACGCACTACCGGTAGACCAGGTAATGGACGAACAATAATTTTACCTTTACCTAACGCTGATAACGGAGTGATACATGCAAGGCCGTTTTTGCCATTCATGTTCATCCCATCAGACCCGCACACACCTTCTCGGCATGAACGACGGAAGGATAAAGTTGGATCAGTCTCTTTTAAGGCAATCAGTGCATCTAGCACCATCATGTCTTGACCTTCTTCAACTTCTAATGAGTACTCCTGCATACGCGGGGCATCATCAATCTCTGGATTGTAACGATATATAGAAAAATTAAGTTGCATTGTCTTTTCTCCTTAATATGTACGTGCTTTCGGCGGAAATGCTTCACGCAGAACAGGTGTCATATTAACTTCACGTTTAAGCATAGATTCAGATTCAGGCAGATAAACACTATGGCATAACCAATTGTCATCATCACGCTCAGGGAAATCAAAGCGGCTGTGTGCACCACGACTCTCTGTTCTAAAGTTAGCTGCAACGGCGGTACTGTAAGCCGTTTCCATTAAGTTATCTAGCTCTAAGCACTCAATACGCTGAGTGTTAAAGTCAGATGACTTATCATCCAGCCTTGCATTCTGTAGGCGTTCACGGATTTCGGCCAATTCTTTCAGACCTTCAGCCATTGAATCACCTTCGCGGAATACTGAGAAGTTTAACTGCATGCACTGCTGCATGTCTTTCTTAATTTGAACTGGGCACTCACCCTTACCAACTTCACTGTTTTCCCAACGATTGAAGCGCGCTAATGCTGCGTCCACATCATCAGTGGAAGCTTCGCGTGAAGTTTCAATCTCATCAAGCTTAGTACCAAGATGTAAACCAGTCGCACGACCAAATACAACCAAATCAAGCAATGAGTTACCACCTAAGCGGTTTGCACCGTGTACGGATACACAAGCAATCTCACCACAAGCAAATAAACCATTTACTTTAGATTCAGCGCCGTTAGCGTCAATGGTGATTACCTGACCATCAACATTGGTCGGAATACCACCCATCATATAATGACAAGTAGGAATGACTGGAATCGGTTCTTTCACCGGATCGACGTGAGCAAAAGTACGTGATAACTCTAAGATACCAGGTAAACGTGATTCAAGGACATCTTTACCTAGGTGATCGAGTTTCAATTTAAGGTGAGGACCCCAAGGACCATCGCAACCGCGACCTTCACGGATCTCAGTCATCATCGAACGAGCAACAACGTCACGACCCGCTAAATCTTTAGCATTTGGCGCATAACGTTCCATGAAACGTTCACCGTCTTTATTGAGTAAGTAACCACCTTCACCACGGCAACCCTCAGTTACCAACGTACCCGCGCCTGCAATACCCGTCGGGTGGAACTGCCACATTTCCATGTCTTGTAATGGGACACCAGCACGCAATGCCATGCCAACACCATCACCAGTATTAATGTGTGCATTGGTCGTTGACGCATAAATACGTCCAGCACCACCAGTGGCTAAGACAACCGCCTTAGACTTGAAATAAACCACTTCACCAGACTCGATATCAATCGCAGTACAACCGACAATATCACCGTCTTGGTTTTTAACTAAATCGAGTGCATACCACTCAGAAAACACTTTAGTTTTGTTTTTTACATTTTGTTGATACAACAAATGTAACAGTGCGTGACCAGTACGGTCAGCCGCAGCAGCAGTTCGTGCCGCTTGCTCGCCACCAAAGTTTTTAGATTGACCACCGAAAGGACGTTGGTAGACTTTACCTTCTTC
The DNA here is from genome assembly GCA_029251505.1 of Glaciecola sp. Lineage (GTDB taxonomy): Bacteria > Pseudomonadota > Gammaproteobacteria > Enterobacterales > Alteromonadaceae > Opacimonas. The sequence continues at coordinate 14,649 of JAQXDG010000168.1, forward strand.
TGTACGCGAGAAAGGTAGTCCCATGTTTTCCATTTCAATAATGGCTTCTGGACCTGTTTTACACATATATTCGATTGCGTCTTGGTCACCGATATAATCAGAACCTTTAACTGTATCGTACATGTGCCATTCCCAATTATCTTCATGTGAATTACCTAACGCAACGGTAATACCACCTTGAGCGGATACGGTATGTGAACGGGTTGGAAATACTTTTGATAATAACGCACAGGTTTTACCTGATTCAGTGATTTGTAATGCAGCACGCATACCTGCGCCACCTGCACCAATTACTACTGCGTCAAACTCATGAACTGGAATACTCATAATACCTTACACTCCCCACAACACGAATAAGCCAACTGCTACATAAGCAAAGGCGATTAAGTTTAGTACATATTGAATACCGGCACGTAAACCAGCTGGTTTAACGTAGTCAGTCAATACTTGCCATAAACCGATGCGCACGTGGAGCATAATTGACACTAATGCAGCAAACGTAAATACTTTCATAAACAAGCTAGCGAAAATACCCTGCCAGATTGGATACGTTAACGTGGGTGCTGTGAAAAACACAAACGCTATATAAAATGAATAAAGAGCAATAATAATTGCAGTTGCACGAAGCGATACCCAATCTTGGATCCCGTTACGTTTCATGGATGCTTGATTTGTTACCACAATGCCACCCCTAAGATTAAGGTTAATACAATCCAGATACAGATAATGATGTTTGCACTCAGGTTACCTGACTCAAGTTCTTCCCAGTAGCCCATATCCATAATGCCATGACGAATCCCGCCAAGGATGTGGTAAGTTAAGGCTGATACTGTGCCTAATGCTACAAACTTTCCAATAAACCCGTCCATAATAGCTTGCACGTCATTGAAGCCTTGTTCTGAACCAAGCGATACCGCCCAAGCCCAAATTACAAACAACAATGCAAAAAACATCGCTACGCCGGTTACACGGTGCAAAATTGAAGAAATTGCAGAAGGTGGGAATTTAATGGTGTTTAAATCCAAATTAACTGGTCTTTGCTTTTTCACAATACGTTAGCCTATTTTCTCATTCGTGGGGTTTCACCCCTTTTAAGTGTGGTCTTTTATAATGATAAACGAGTATAAAAGTTCACAAATAACGGTTTCGTGCCAAATTCATCAAATGTTAATCATTTGTGAATATTTAATGACTTATTTATCGGCAAATCGAACCGATATAAAAAGCACTGCGAAGTATATCCATAGCGGTATCGAATTACAATTTTTTGTTAGGAATTAAGACATTGGTA
>JAQXDG010000179.1 GCA_029251505.1 Glaciecola sp.
TCCCACTCAATAGTTCCTACGATTTAAGTTATTGATATTATTTAATAATTATATTTTGGCACAATCATTGTAATAGCTTACTTGAATAATAATTTTTACATTCAGGAGCAATACATGAAACTCATAACAGCAATCATAAAGCCGTTTAAATTGGATGATGTGCGTGAAGCCATCTCTGATATCGGTGTGGACGGATTGACCGTAACCGAAGTTAAGGGGTTTGGACGTCAAAAAGGACATACTGAACTTTATCGCGGTGCAGAATATCAAGTCGACTTTTTACCAAAAGTAAAATTGGAAATTGCCGTCAATGACGACCAGGTTGATCGTCTTGTCGAGGTAATTACAGAAAATGCCAGAACGGGCAAAATTGGTGACGGAAAAGTATTCGTCTATAACCTAGAGCAAGCTGTACGTATCCGTACTGGTGAAGCCGATAGTGAAGCGTTGTAAGGAGAATCACAATGGAAACGACATTTGAACTAAGTTACGCACTCGATACCTTTTACTTTTTGATTTGTGGTGCATTTGTAATGTGGATGGCAGCGGGTTTTGCCATGTTAGAAGCGGGTTTAGTCCGTTCTAAAAACACAACTGAAATTTTAACTAAAAACGTCGCTCTTTATGCGATCGCTTGTACCATGTATATGATTTGTGGTTATAGCATCATGTATGGTGGTGGTGACTTTACATTATTCCTAAGTGGTATCCTTTCTGATGGCGCAACAGGTGTAACTGAAGATGCGGCAACGTATGCACCTTCAGCTGATTTCTTCTTCCAAGTTGTATTCGTAGCTACTGCAATGTCAATCGTATCTGGTGCGGTTGCTGAGCGTATGAAGTTATGGGCATTCCTTGCATTCGCGGTGGTAATGACTGCGTTTATCTATCCAATGTCGGGTGCATGGACTTGGGGCGGTGAGGCAGTATTTGGTCTGTATACATTAGGCGACCTTGGTTTCTCTGATTTCGCAGGTTCTGGTATTGTTCACATGGCTGGTGCATCTGCCGCTATAGCCGGTGTGTTAATCTTAGGTGCTCGTAAAGGTAAATATACTAAAGACGGTAAAGCCAACGCAATCCCTGGTTCTAACTTACCATTGGCGACATTAGGTACGTTTATCTTGTGGATGGGTTGGTTTGGTTTCAACGGTGGTTCTGTATTAGCAACTGCAACCGTAGAAAGCGCAAACTCGGTGGCTGTAGTCTTCATGAACACTAACGCAGCTGCTGCAGGTGGTCTGATTGGTGCACTTTTACTAGCACGTATCTTGTTTGGTAAAGCGGATTTAACCATGGCATTAAATGGTGCGCTAGCAGGTTTAGTTGCGATTACTGCTGAACCTTCTACGCCGACACCATTACAAGCAACTATCTTCGGTGCGATAGGTGGTGTGTTAGTGGTATTAAGTATCTTAGCGCTTGATAAGATTAAGATTGATGATCCGGTAGGTGCAATCTCTGTTCACGGTACGGTTGGTTTATTAGGTTTGTTACTAGTGCCTATCACTAACGATGGTGCCAGCTTCTCTGGTCAGTTAATCGGTGCTGCAACTATCTTTGTCTGGGTATTCGGCGCAAGCACAGTAGTGTGGTTAGCTCTGAAAGCGACAATGGGTATTCGTGTTACTGAAGAAGAAGAGTACCAAGGTGTCGATATCAGTGAGTGTGGCTTAGAAGCTTATCCTGATTTTACGACGGCTAAGTAATCTCTAAACCAAATACTTTTATTTAAAGTGTGTGTGTTGCCCCTCCTTGGAGGGGCTTTTTGCATTTAGAGCGAAGCGATGTCGCTGGGTAGTTCACAGCTCAATGGTTTTAATGACGACGGCAGGATTACCTGCTATCACTACATTATCACCAAAGCTTTTTGTCACTACTGCACCAGCGCCGACCACGACATTGTTACCTAAGGTTACCCCTGGGTTGATCACTGCATTTCCGCCGACCCAACAGTTATCGCCTAAGGTAATGGGCTTAGCGAATTCTAAACCACTATTGCGTAAGGTTGGATTCAGTGGATGGGCTGCGGTATAAATCCCAACATTGGGGGCCAACATACAATCATGACCTATGGTAACTGAGGCACAATCTAAAATGACACAGCCAAAATTGGCGTAAAAGTTTTCACCCACATGAATGTTATAGCCATAATCACATTTAAACGTCGATTCTATGTATAGACGCTTGCCGGTCGATCCGAATAATGATTTAACTAGGTTGGCACGCTGTTTAACTTGTTCTTGGGGAATACTGTTGAGGCTATCGAGTTGTGTGCGTGCGGCAAAACGATCCGCGACTAACGTTTTATCGCTAGCAAAATAATCTAAGCCAGCGACCATTTTTTGTTTTTCGGTAAGGGTATTCATGTTCGGTCTCGTTATGTTTTTATTGAAGAACAGGGTATGATTAACAGATTACGCAATATGCATGCGCTTGTAAAACTTGTCACTAGGTAGCGAACACACATGACTCAAGAAAATAACCCATTACACGGATTAACGTTACAAACTATTGTGACTAAATTAGTTGAACATTATGGCTGGGAAGATTTAGCGATAATGATTAATATCAATTGCTTTAAAAAAGACCCATCGATTAAATCGTCATTGAAGTTTTTACGTAAAACCGAGTGGGCACGCACAAAAGTGGAACAACTCTACCTTGATACGTTTTAGGACATAAGACCAACCATTTCTTTGCGACGATTGCTACTTATCTTACAGACAGTTATGCTCAGGGTTACAACGATAACCGAAAGGAAAACGCGCGTGAAAACAACAATAACGAAGACCTACACACGAATAGTTAGGTTAATCACACTTGCTAGTATGTTGGTACTAGCTAACCTGTCAGTAGCTAACGCTTACGACCGTGTCACGGGAAAAACCTTTGCTAGCCGCTCTGAAGTGATAGCGCAGCATGGTATGGCAGCGACCAGCCAGCCCTTAGCGACACAGGTTGCTTTAGACATTCTTAAATCGGGTGGTAATGCTATCGATGCAGCGATTGCAGCCAATGCCATGTTAGGATTAGTTGAGCCAACAGGCAGTGGTATCGGTGGCGATTTGTATGCCATTATTTGGGATGCAAAAAATCAAAAACTACATGGATTAAACGCTTCAGGTCGTTCACCGCAAACACTGACGCTAGCCTATTTTAAAGAGCAAGGTTTGACAGAAATTCCCAAATTTGGTGCATTACCTGTCTCTGTGCCAGGGGCTGTGGATGGTTGGTTTGAAATGCATGCCAAATTTGGCTCAAAACCGATGACACAAATCCTAGCGCCGGCAATCAAATATGCCCGTGAAGGCTTTCCAGTTTCAGAGCTGATTAGCTATTATTTACATCGCTCAGTGGCACGTATTGGTCAGTATGACGGATTTAAAGAAACCTATATGCCTAAGGGTAAAATGCCAAACACCGGTGATATATTTAAAAATCCTGGGTTGGCATTTACCTATGAAAAAATCGCAACAGGTGGACGCGATGCATTTTATAAAGGTGATATCGCCCGCATCATCGATACCTATATGAAAGCGCAAGGTGGCTTTTTATCCTATGCTGATTTAGCGAGTCATAGCTCAACGTGGGTAGAGCCCGTATCGGCCAACTATCGCGGCTATGATGTGTGGGAACTACCGCCTAATGGCCAGGGGATTGCGGCACTACAAATCTTAAATATCATGGAACGCTACGATGTTGAAGGCATGGGCTTTGGCTCACCTGAATATGTACATACATTTGTTGAGGCTAAAAAATTAGCGTTTGCTGATCGAGCTAAGTTCTACTCAGATATGGATTTTAATGACGTGCCGGTGGCAGCATTAATTTCAAAGCAATATGCAGTGCAGCGCCAAGCATTGATTAACCCTAATAAAGCCGCAAAACGGGTTGATGCCGGGCTCAATGAAGGTGATACTATCTATCTCACCGTTGCTGATAAAGACGGCAATATGGTGTCGCTGATTCAAAGTAATTTCCGCGGCATGGGATCCGGTATGACACCAACGGGTTTAGGTTTTGTACTGCAAAATCGGGGCGAGTTATTTGCCTTAGACCCAACCCATTTTAATGCTTATGCCCCAAATAAACGTCCTTTTCAAACGATTATTCCTGCGTTTATTACCAAAAATAATCAACCTTATTTGAGTTTTGGTGTGATGGGCGGTGGCGCACAACCACAAATGCATGCACAGGTGGTCATGAATATGATTGATTTTGGCATGAATACCCAAGAAGCCGGAGACGCACCTCGAATTTTACATAGTGGATCAGCCCAACCTACGGGCTCAGATATGACCGATGGCGGCTACATTTCACTGGAATCTGGGTTTAGTGCTGAAACGCGCCGAGAGTTATTGAAAAAAGGTCATGTTTTGCGCGATGTCTCTGGTGCATTTGGTGGTTATCAAGCCATACGTTATGATGCAGATACTAAGGTTTATTTCGGTGCATCTGAAAGTCGTAAAGACGGGCATGCGGCGGGCTATTAATCCATGAATTCTATTTCACTGCGGGTATTGCGATGAGTCAACCACAAAAAGGTATTTGTGCAGAGCCAAACTTACATGCTCAATACTTACAATATAATGTTATTGATGAAGATGAGCAGGCAATCCGCTCTAAATTAGCTCGCGTAATTGAAATTTTTGACCATTTTGATGACGAACATTATGAAGCGATGGTCTCTGGCGTCGTGTGTATCGGTGCTGATTATTTCTCTGAATTGTACCCAGGATTACGTCCACTTGAGCTTAGTCCATTTCCGGATATGCAATGCGACGACCGCATAGCACCATCTCAAACCACCGATTTATTTATTCAAATTCGTGCAGACCGTCTTGATATTGTTCATGCAATTAGCGTTGAAGTGCACGAGTTATTGCGCATTCATGTCGAGTTAGTCGAAGACTTGCGTGGATTTAGATATCTCGATGGTCGTGACTTAACGGGTTTTATTGATGCAGACGATAATCCTCGTGGTTTAACTAAAAAAACCGTGGCGATTATTGGTGACAACGATCCAGATTTTGCCGGTGGTTGTTATGTGCATACACAAAAATATCAACATGATATGTCACGTTGGAATTTGTTATCTCAACGCCGCCAAGAACAAGTTATGGGCTGTACTCGAGAGCATCACTTACCAAGCCCTGAAGCGAATGCTAATTCTCACTATATACGCTCTCGTGTGACTGATTTGTCGGATGTGCACGCCAAACAACAATTAGTCAGACAATCGATGCCGTATGCTAATATGCGCGAGCAAGGTTTGTTTTTTGTGAGTCATTGTCAATCTGCAATCCCTTTTAAACATATGTTGCACAGTATGATTTTCGGTACGAATGTCGATGAGTATGATGCCTTTTTAGATTACACCAGTGCACAAACGGGAGGTGCATATTTTGCCCCTTCTCTGGATTTTATTAAACAGCGCGCTCAATCTTAGTCATTATGCTAGTGGGCTATGAATCGCCCCTGATTTATTCTCATGGAGTGGGTTTCGAGTCAGGAATTCAGATTGAGCAAAAAACTGCGCAAATACCGGTTCAGTCGGGTAACGTGCAATACAAGATGAAGCGATATTTGCCAACTCTCCTAAGCGTTTTTGTTTACGCAAAGACAAACAGGTTAAAATTTCTTTTTCTTGTGCTAGTTTAATAATTTGTTGTTGCTTGGGTAAATGGGATAATACTTCGTAGATCTTTTGCCCTTGGCTGCGTCCTTTGACTATAACATTATCTAAGATCCGGAACGTCACTCTATGTCCAGGGGGCAAATTCAAGACCACTTGTTCTGAGATAATGATGTCAGCGTGATAATTTCGACATAGTCCTTCTAAACGATAAGCAATGTTGACACTATCCCCTAACGCCGTGGTATCCATTCTATCTTCCGTCCCAACGGTGCCAATGATAACGGGACCATAATGTATCCCAATACCGATATTAATTGGCTGATAGCCACTGTTTTCACGATGCTCGTTATAGAGGTTTAAGGCTAGACGTAAGCCAATCGCAGCTTGTAATGCATCCATCACTTTATCGTGTTCGCTACCATTAGGATGATCAAATAACGCCATAATGGCATCACCATTAAACTTATCAATAAAGCCATTGTTAGCGTGGATCGGCGCGTTCATCCTTAAAAAAAACGAATTCAAAAAATTGAGTGTTTGTTGTGGGCTGAGAGTTTCTGCTAAATGGCTAAATTGACAAATATCGACAAACAAAATAGCAAGATCATCCTCATCAGCAAATCCAACTTTTAGGTCACTTTCATGTTTTGCTGCTAAATGCTGGATAAATTGCTTGGGAATGAAGCGTCTTATTGTGTTGTGTAAGTCACGGGCTTCTTGCGCTTTAGCCGCATATAAATCTTGCAGTTCAGGATCGAACGCTTGTTTAGGTTGCACTACGCGTTGTGCATCGAGGTTTTGTTGATGCAGTATTTCAGCTAACTGTGCGTGTGTCATTTGCCATTTTATCGCAAAAAATAACGCGCAGATAGCAACCACAATCAACAAGGTACTTAAAATCTCTAAAGCTGAAAACATACCGTCCTTAATGAGTAAGTTATCAAGCTTTGGTAAGATAAGCTTGATTGAATGCGTGAACAATGCGTCCGCATTCAATCAAGAAGCGTCGCGTTATTGTATATGGGCGACTTGTGCAAATACCTTATCAGCAGCAGCTAATGTTGCTTCGATAATCTCCATGGTGTGTGCTTTGGATACAAAGCCAGCTTCGTAAGAGGCTGGAGCAAAGTATACACCTTCAGCTAACATGCCATGATAAAAGGCGTTAAACTGTTTGGTATTGCAATTAATGGCTTGTTGATAGTTAGTGACTTTTTCTACATCAGTAAAAAAGATCCCAAACATACTACCCGCAACGTTATACGTCATCGGAATGCCATGCTTGTGCGCAAGTGCAGTCAATCCTTCGGCAAGTACTTGTGTGTTATTAAAGATACTAGTATATAAATCAGGTTCTTCAAGTTGCTCGAGTGCCGCTAATCCCGCCGCCATAGCAATTGGATTACCAGATAACGTACCAGCTTGATAAATAGGGCCGGTCGGCGCGATGTGTAGGATGATTTCTTTACTGCCACCAAAACAGCCTACTGGCATGCCGCCACCAATGACTTTACCTAAACATGTTAAGTCGGGTTTAACGCCATAGCGCTCTTGTGCGCCGCCTCGTGATACACGAAATCCCGTCATGACTTCATCAAAAATTAATACCGCGCCATATTCATCACAGACGTCGCGTAAGCCTTGTAAGAATCCTGCAACGGGAGGAATACAGTTCATATTACCGGCTACCGGCTCCACGATAATACAGGCTATATCTTCAGGGTACTCTGCAAATGCGGCTCGGACGCTATCCAGATTATTAAATTCAACCGTAAGCGTGTGTTTGGCGAAACTTTCAGGCACACCAGGGGAAGACGGAACACCCATAGTTAAGGCGCCTGAACCTGCTTTAACAAGTAATGCATCGGCGTGGCCATGATAACAGCCTTCAAATTTTAATATTTTGTCACGGGCAGTGTAGCCACGAGCTAAGCGAATGGCTGACATGGTTGCTTCGGTACCTGAATTCACCATGCGCACCATTTCCATTGATGGGACGAGTTTATTTACTTTTTCAGCCATGTGAATTTCAGCTTCCGTCGGTGCGCCAAAACTCAACCCGTTATAACTAGCAGCAATGACCGCTTCACGGATTTTTTCATTGTTGTGACCAAGTACCATCGGGCCCCACGACTGAATGTAATCGATATAGCGATTGCCATCGGCATCCCACATATACGGGCCGTCAGTCTTGGTAATAAAGCGGGGCGTGCCACCCACGGCTTTAAATGCGCGAACCGGTGAGTTAACGCCACCAGGAATAGTTAATTGGGCGCGGGCAAATAATTCTTCAGATTTAGTCATAGAGTACTCTTTGGCGTTTGCCATAAAACTGGCTTTTCATGTTGCTGCATAATAGTTTCCACCCCTAACGTTAAGGCAAACAAGGCCATACGTACTAATACGCCATTATCAGTTTGTCTGAAGATTGCGAGGTTAGGGTGCTGGTTTAAATCATTATCCAGTTCGTTTGCTTCTGCACGTGAATCACGTGGTAAAGGATGCATAATCACAGTCTTGGACTGAAAATGCTTGGTATAAATAGCTTGGTCAAGACGAAATTTACCACGGAACTTATCGGCTTCATCTTGCGAGGTAAAACGTTCTTCTTGGATGCGAGTTTGGTAACAAATGTCGGCATCAACACTGCCAGATAATTGGTCGGTGATCGTCAGCTTATGCCCACCATTAGTAATTGCAGTGAGAATGGACTCAGGCATAGCTAATTCAGTGGGTGATATAAGCGTAAAATGAATGTTGTTGTACAGACTCAATAATTTACACAGAGAATGCACCGTACGACCGTATTTCAAGTCACCAATCATGGCGATGTGCAGACCATCAATGTTTGTTCCGTGGGATTGGCATTCTTTTTCAATGGTGTATAAGTCTAACAAAGCTTGAGTAGGGTGCTCATTGGCACCGTCACCGCCATTGATTACAGGAACCCGTGAGCCTGCAGCAAACTCGGCAACCGAACCTGCTTGGGGGTGACGCATCGTAATAATGTCTGAATAGCCACTCAATACACGCGCGGTGTCATACAGTGATTCGCCTTTTGCTAGCGCGGAATTACTCATGCCTACCGTTTCGCGGACTTCACCACCGAGTAAGTTAAAGGCGGTACCAAAGCTGACTCGTGTACGAGTACTCGGTTCAAAAAATAGATTACCTAAAATCGCACCACGCAAGACTTCAGTCCGTTTTTGGCGTTGGGCATAGGGTCGCATTTGATTAGCGATATGGAAAATGTACTCAATCGCATCGCGGTTAAATTGATTGACCGAAAGGATATGTTGCCCAGCAAAATTAAAGGTTTGTGCGCTCATAGTCGTGTTCAAGAATAGAATTTGTCAGATTGTAGCAAATACCAAGCCGGTATGCCTAGGGTCAACCAACGAGTTAGCTTAAAAAATTGTGGCAAGGTTAGTGTGCAAATACGATTGCCGGCATAAATGACCATAAGATTGTTTACGCTGAGCATGCAGGTGTTTAATAATCACACTGGACGGACTAGTATTTATACATTAGCATTAGGTTATTATTATCTCATTGTATTTTGTTAAGGAAAACCATGTCATCATCAAGTTCTCAACAGTCTAACCAACCGTTACTTTTAGGTTTAGTTGGGGGGAGTGTTATATTATTAATTGTGTTGATGATGTTTTCTGGCAATGGCAGAGCGCAACAAGAAAATCCTGCCTTAGTTGAACAAACTGTGAATGTCCTTCCTGTGAAATATCAAAACACCTTTGCCAAACGCTATCGAGCAATGGGACGAGTGGAATCAACCTCACAAGCAATGGTCGGATTTGAACGAGCCGGTCGGGTTGCAGATGTGTTAGTCGAAGATGGACAGCGGGTAAACCGCGGCGATCTTTTGGCTCGCCTAGATACCAAACGCATTGATGCGCAATTATTAGAAGTTCGAGCTGCATTGGAGTTAGCCGTTGCGGAGGCTCGCTTAGCTAGCATTTCAGAAAAGCGGGTGGTGGCATTAGTTCGTTCTAAGCTAGAATCCCCACAACGTTTAGATGAAGCTAAAGAAGCAAACAACATCGCCCAAGCGCGCTTAGCCCAAATTCAAGCTCAGCTAGATACACTGACTTTAGAATTAGAAAAATCCACAATCCTCGCCCCTTACACTGCAGATATCGTGGCTCGGGTCGTTGATGCGGGTGCGGTGGTGAATATCGGACAGCCGATATTTGAAATTGCGAATAATACGACGTTGAGCGCGCGTATTGCCCTCCCTCCTGAAGTGGCAGGGACATTACAAATTGGTGAATGGTATGATTTACGCATTGGCGAAGCCGCGGTGCGCGGTCAGTTATTGACGATTGGATCGCAGCGTAATTTACGCACACGTACCGTGGAGACTGTGTTTTCAGTTAATGCTAATGTCGTCACCTTAGTCGGTGATTTAATTGCGGTTGATTTGGCGATTGAATTGAATCAATTTGGTGTGTGGGTACCGATTTCAGCTCTGGCGAATGGAGTTCGCGGGATGTGGAATGTCTATGTAGTGAGTAATGAAGGGGCGACTCAAGTTGCGACACGTGCTGTTGAGATTATTTATTCTGATGGTGAACGTGCCTTTATTACGGGGGCGTTACAGGACGGAGATTTATTAGTGATCGGAGGAACGCATCGGTTTGTCGCGCGCCAAAATGTCAATGCCCGCGTGAGTGATATTGCTCCTAATATTACTCAATAAGGAACCGTTGCTATGGCTGAAAAACAACACACATACCCTTGGTATACTATGTTTGTGCGCAGTGGGCATCTACTCGCGTTAACAATCATTATCGTATTAGTAGCGGGCTTATCTGCGATTCAAACGTTGCCCCGTCTTGAAGACCCACGTATTGATTTACGCAATGCATTGATCTTAACTGCTTTTCCCGGCGCCTCTGCTGAACGCGTTGAGGCGTTAGTGACTGATGTACTTGAGGACGAGCTTCGCGAATTGTCTGAAATAAAATTTATAGAATCGACATCCAAAGCCGGCTTTTCAGCTTTGTTAATCGAACTACAAGATTCGGTTGATAACTCAAACAATCAACAAATATTTTCTAAAATTCGTGACAGCATGAATGATGCTGCTGCCCGTTTCCCTCCAGGTGCAGGCACACCAATATTAGAAGACAAACGAGGCGCTACGTCGTTTACTGTAATGTTTGCCTTGAAAGCTAAGTACCCTGATACGACGTCATTAGCCATGGTGGGGCGTTTTGCTAGTGAGATATCGGATCAATTCCGTAATATTGGTGGAACGGAAATCGTTAATATTTTCGGACAACCGACAGAGCAAATCACAGTCAGTATCGATCCAGATAAACTCGCAAGCATAGGTATCACGGCTCAAGATGTTTCTGAAGCTATTGCCAATGCCGATCCTAAATTACCGGCGGGTGTCGTCTATGCTGACCAGATTAATATTCGAGTCCAAGTCGCGCAAGAGCTGGCAAGTTTAGATGTCATTAATAACATTCCAGTGTTTTCAGAAAATGGTAATTATTTACGAGTATCTGATGTGGCTCAAGTCACGCGAGATTGGCAAACACCCATGTTACATAAAGCCATATTGAATGGTGATGAAGTGGTATTTGTGGCTGCTCGAATGCAAAATAATGTGCGGGTTGATTATTGGACCGAACAAATTAAACAACAAGCGGAGCATTTTACCCAAACTTATGGTGGCTCAGTTGACGTTGATTTAATTTTTGAACAAAACAGTTATACCCAAGAGCGTTTGACAGAGTTAACGGGTAATTTAATTTTGGGCTCTGCGGTAGTCATGCTGGTGGTCTTGTTTTTCATGGGGATAAAGTCGTCTTGGATAGTAGGATTGTCGCTTCCAATGAGTGCTTTTTTTGCGGTATTTTCGTTAGCATTTTTTGATGAACAGATACATCAAATGTCAATATTTGGGATTATCATAGCCATAGGTCTGTTGATTGATAATGCCATCGTTATGACCGACGAGATAAGACAAAACTTGCTCAAACCCAATGCCACTAGAGTTGGTGCATTTACCAAAAGCATTCAGCATTTATTTGCGCCCTTGTTCGCTTCAACGCTAACAACCATTTTAGGGTTTATGCCAATATTTTTACTCAATGGAAATATTGGTGATTTCATTGGCTCCATTGCTGTGTCGGTGGTAATGGCATTAATCGGATCATTTTGGTTATCGATTACGGTTATTGCGGCGTTAGCTGCGCGTTTTTTACCTAAATCGCATGCTGCGGATGCACCTTGGTATGCGCAAGGTTTTCAGTTACCTCAAGTGTCGTCAGCGTTTGCCGCGCTGCTGCGCAAAGCACTGCATAAACCGCTCGTTGTATTACCTGCTTGTATTGTGATTTGTTTGCTGGGTTTTGGATTAGCATCGACCTTAGCAAATGTATTTTTCCCTTCTGCAGATCGCGACCAATTTGTGGTTGAGGCTTATTTGCCACCAGGCAGTTCAATTAATGCGACTTATGAACTTGCGTTGTCGATGGACGCGGTGATTAATGAATACGAAGGTATTAAACAAGTCACGTGGTTGGTGGGTAACTCCACCCCCATGGTGTACTACAATCAGGTAATGAACAAAGACAATTCACCAGAATACGCGAATGGCGTGATCACTGTCGACTCGATGGAGCGTGCTGCTAATATGATCGATCGCTTGCAATTGGATTTACAATCAGAGTTTCCGCAAGCGAAAGTAATAGTTAAATCGTTTGGACAAGGTCCCCCCATTCCAGCCCCTGTGGAGGTGGATGTGTATGGTCCTGATTTGGCCGTATTGGAACAAATAGGCCAAGATATTCGTTTAGTGATGGCTAATACTCCTGGCTTATCGCAATCGATTGCGTCAATTACAGTCTCTGAGCCTGAGTTAATAATTGATACCACACGCGACCGTGCGAGTAATTCAGGACTAAACTTGAACGAGTTATCAGGGCAACTACAACTCGCGTTAAATGGTCAGTTTGGAGGTTCTATTGTCGAACAAACAGAAGAGATCCCGATAAAAGTGCGGATCGGTAATGAGCAGCGCAGTGATTTGATTGGTTTGGCAGCATTGCCATTAGCCGCAAGAGGGCATGATGCAACTAACCCTTGGTTGCCGGTTGCAGCGTTAGGCGACTTTAATTTACAACCTGCTATTTCGGGTATCACCCGCAAAGATGGAGAACGCGTTAATCGAGTTCAAGGTTATTTAATGCAAGGTGTGCCACCTGTGGACGCATCGAATCAAATTCGTGATGCACTTGAAGACTATCCATTACCGGATGGCTATAGAATTAAAATGGCAGGTGATGCAGATAAACAACAAGAGGCCATAGGTCAGTTAGCGACGTATGCGCCGGTCTTAGTCGTGATGATGATTACGGCATTGATCCTAACGTTTAAAAGTGTGCGTTTTGCAGCCGTAATTGGCTCAGTCATGATTTTATCAGTAGGCTTAGGCATGTTGAGTTTATGGTTCTCAGGTCACGCGATTGGTTTCAATCCTATTTTAGGTTGCGCAGGATTAATCGGTGTTGCCATTAATGGCTCGATAGTAGTGATAGCGGCGATCAATGCCAACCCCAAAGCGTTAGCCGGCGATACAGAAGAAATTATTGCTGAAACGATGAGTTGTAGTCGGCATATTTTATCCACCACGTTTACCACTGTGGGTGGTTTGATACCGTTGTTACTGTTTACATCTGGATCATTTTGGCCACCATTGGCGGTGGTACTGGCTGGTGGCGTTGGATTTTCAATCTTGCTATCATTGCTTTATACACCAGTCATTATAGCCACCTTATGCCGTATTAGAGCGCGTAAAAATGCCCGAATTACGGCAAAATATGCAGCGAGAATGGCGCATGTGGAACAAAATTAAACAAATTTGGCATACTGACTGTGCGTATTGCATGCGTTGGCGCTATATTATTTTATATGGTGTCGTATGTATGCTCTTATATCTATGGCTAATGACTTAACTAGTGAGAACAACACTGTGATTGAGACTGAACAGCATTCTGTTGCTGAAGAACAAACAATTCGGATCCGGGCAGCTTCCAAAGGCAATGGATTAACCAGTTTGTTAGCGGGTGTCGTTGCAATAATACTTGGCTTCGTGTTGCTGGGGATCGTGCCTAAACAATTTGTTTTAGTCGCGATTGCTTGTATTGCAATAGGCATTATTGCACTTGTTATTGGTTTTTTTAAACTAAAAGAACCGGAACATTCTTTAATTATTAATCCTGACGGCATCAAATACCATCATCGATATGGCACTTGGTTTATTACTTGGGAAAATATTCAACGGATTGATACACCACGAGTCACTCGAGGGTTAGAGCAAGTTGACTTAAGCATGGTGGGGTTTAGGATCAAATCGTATACGCCATTGTTTGGTCATATTTCGCAACGTCTGATGACCAATTTGCTGATGGAGCAACGGCCATTATTGATGCAAAATACCGATCCGAGCTGTCAAACCGGACAATGCCCTAGTAGCGATTTAATTGAAAATCAAAAGCATAAACTTCCTGAAGGCGATATTTTGACTGGCGTGCAGGGAATGTTTGCTAATAGGATGCAAAAGCTCAGAGATCACTTAGGATACGATATTTATGTGAATGAAGCTGAGTTAGATCGGACAGCCGACGAGTTTGTGGTATTAGTTCGCGCATGCCATGACGATGTCAAAACACGCCTCAATTATAATTAGTCAATGCTCTGGTTTAACCACTCTTGAGCATCATTGACCACGCGATCCGCTTCCTCCGCCAACGCATTTAAATGTAATTCCAGTCCATCTAAGCAGTCCTTTTTAAATTGTGACTCAATCTCAAAACACAATCGCTGCAAACGTGGAACACCAGTATAACAACATGCACCGTGGAGCTTGTGCACATCATCATGGATTGAATTTAATCTGGACATCTCTTGGTAGGCTTTAATATCAAGGATCATTGTGGGTAGCATGATGACAAATTCACTTAGCAATTCTCGGGCTGCAGGTTCGTTATAATTAGCCCGTTTAACTGCTAATTCCCAATCGAGCGATACTAGCGTAGCAATATCTAATGACACGACTTTAGGCGCTGAAAAAGTCTGGCTATCGGGTCTTTTACACCACAGCTCAATCACCTTGATTAAGTATTCTACGTCAATCGGTTTGGGTAAAAAATCGTCAAAGCCAGATGACAAAAAGCGTTGTTTATCTTCATTAAAAGCATGTGCAGTTAACGCGATGATAGGTGTACCCATGTTGCGTGAAATTTTGCGGATATGTTGCGTTGTTTGTACTCCATCCATGCCTGGCATTTGGACATCCATCAGTATCAGATCGAACTCTTTTGTCTTGCATTGTTCGATTGCGGCAGACCCACTATTGGCAGTGGTTAAATTGATTTTCGAATTCTTTAAAAACGTCGTCAATAATTTTAAATTAATAGGCATGTCATCTACCGCTAGGACCGATAAGAGCGGGAGATTGTGTAGTTTTCGTTGGATCGGGCTGATGTTTTCACGCTGTTGTAAATTGGATATACTGCGCAATTTGGACAGCGTAAAGGGGAGCGTCATTTGCCTGGATACTTTGCTTCTAAAGCGTTCGTGTTGTGCTAGAGGCATAAATCCTGAATATAAAATAATGATTTTTTTGGAATTGATATGTTCTGATTGTTCTAAAAATGTGACTCGCTCAAAAGATGTATCTTGTGGCAATGTGAGGAAACAAAAGTCAAATTCTGGTAACCGAGTATCGTTATATAGAGAAGCTAAAAACTAACAGCTTTCAGCACTGGTAATAACCATACCTGCGTGTTTTAAGAGGCGAGCTGTATTGCGACGAGACTCGGGTTTTGGGTCGATAATTAAGACTCGTTTATCAATAAATGAGTCTTGATTATCGTAAATTCCTTGGCGATCAACCACTTTTTGTTGCACTTTTACCACAAATGAAGTGCCAATACGCTCTTCTGAAATGACATTGATCGAACCTTTCATTATTTTAATAATATCTCGGCTGATCGCTAATCCAAGGCCACTTCCCTGGTACTCTATATTGATTTCATCATCAATTTGTGAAAAAGCAGAAAACAATTTCTTAATATTGTTTTCTGAAATACCAAATCCTGTATCGTCAACTTTAATAATCAGTTCAACCATCTCATTGTTTAAGTTATTGCATACGACACTCAATGATACGTGTCCGGATTGGGTGAATTTTAGGGCATTACTCAATAAATTAGTAATGACTTGCTTAAGGCGTAAAAAATCACCTTCTAATTTCCTTGGAAGATTGTCTATATAAAAATTAAATTCTAACTGTTTGAGTTGTGCCGATTTAGCATTGATTTCTACAATATCTTCAAAAAATTCTAATGGGTGATATTCTCTGTTAGTGATTTTAAATTTTCCAGCTTCAATTTTAGAAAGATCCAACACATCATTGACCAAAGATGATAAATTTTTTGAAGCGATATTGATGAGATTAATTTGCTCGGTTCTTTCTTCCGGCTGAGAATTGTTTTTTAGTTCTTGGCTAAACCCTAGAATTGCGTTTAAGGGGGTACGTATTTCATGAGAGATGTTAGCTAAAAATCGAGTTTTAATATTACTGGCTTTTAATGCTTTTTTACGAGCGATATCTAGACTGTGATTTTGGGTATTAATGACTTCAATTTTCGAATGTAAATCGTCGGTAATTGCATGTATTTCTTCAATGAGTAATTGTTTGCGCTTGTAGTTTAGAGCAAATGTAAACATGATTGCTTGTAATAAAAAAATAAATGCAGTCGTGATCGATAAAAAACTCGATATATCTGAGTTGAAATATTGCTCTATAAATAAGTACATCGTGTAGGGAAAAGGCAAAATCATGCCGACAAAACAAAAGATGATAGGCGATGAAGGTGTCTTGATTTGTTGTGAACTAATTACGCTATAAGTTAACGATGACACTGCAAGTAGTGCGAGAATGATAGTATTTTTGGTACTAATACTGATGCTAAAATTGAATAAGCCGATACCGGTAAGCAACAATAATAACAAGATCACCACGGTGGCAAAATTGCTTTTATCAATGCGTCGAAATGTTTGCTCGGTGAACGTCATTAAAAATAAACCTGCTGAAAATGGAATCAGTAAGATAAGTGCATTGGGTAATTCGAGATAACTGTCGGTGGAAGGCAGTGGAGCCATTTTACTGGTATAATTGGCTAATGAAATATTAAGCCAAATTAATATACAGACCACATAAAATAAAAAGGCGAATGAAGACTTGTCGCGTTGTGTAAAAAATAGGCTTAAGTTATACAGCGATAAAATGCCTAAACTACCATAAATCAATCCAGAGAAGAAAACGGTTAAATCCTGAGTTGGGATTATAGAAATTGGCTCTAACGCTAATGTCGGCGAGGATAAACCAAGCATCACTAGCACCGATAATCTTTTCCAAAATGTAGTGACACGGATATCTGACATGAATATTTTGATTTTTTAAGGCAATACACCTCATGAGCGTATCACTAGTTAACATAATGTATTATTATTCGAAACTAGACCAATAACAAGAATCTTTTGGATCCCTATGAGTAACGAAGTCACCATTAATCAAGATGGAATAGAGCAACTCCCCATGCGACGCTTCACGGAAGATGCTTATCTTAATTATTCGATGTACGTCATCATGGATCGCGCATTACCGCATATTGGCGATGGCTTAAAACCTGTTCAGCGCCGTATTATTTATGCGATGTCTGATTTAGGCTTGAGCAATAATGCGAAGTATAAAAAATCGGCTCGTACTGTCGGTGATGTCTTGGGTAAATTTCACCCACATGGCGATTCAGCTTGTTATGAAGCAATGGTATTAATGGCACAACCGTTTACTTACCGTTATCCATTAGTGGATGGACAAGGTAACTGGGGAGCGCCAGATGATCCTAAGTCATTTGCAGCAATGCGTTATACCGAAGCGCGTTTATCCCGTTTTTCAGAAGTATTACTAGCGGAGCTGGGTCAAGGTACGGCGGATTGGTCGCCTAATTTTGATGGAACCCTAAAAGAGCCGAAAGTCTTGCCAGCACGTTTACCGCATATTTTGCTCAATGGCGTTACCGGTATCGCCGTAGGTATGGCTACTGATATTCCTCCGCATAATGTGCGTGAATTAGCCAATGCCTGCTCCCTGTTATTAGACAACTCGCGTACCGATTTAAGTGAACTATTGGAGCATGTGCAAGGCCCTGATTATCCGACCGATGCTGAAATCATTACGCCTCGCGCTGATATTCAAAAAATTTATGAAACTGGACGTGGCTCGATTAAAATGCGTGCGGTATATCACGAAGAAAATGGTGACATCATTATTACTGCGTTGCCTCATCAAGCCTCTGGCGGTAAGATCTTGGAACAAATTGCAGCTCAAATGCAAGCCAAAAAATTACCTATGGTGACTGATTTACGCGATGAATCAGACCATGAGAATCCGACTCGCCTATTGGTTACACCCCGTTCTAATCGTGTGGATATAGACCAGTTGATGGCGCATTTATTTGCGACCACCGACTTAGAAAAAAACTATCGTGTAAATATTAATATGATCGGCTTGGACGGTCGTCCTCAGGTCAAAGATCTTAAATCAATTTTAAGTGAATGGTTAACGTTTAGACGCGATACCGTTACACGTCGTCTGCAATACCGTCTAGATAAAATATTGGCACGTTTACATATTCTTGAAGGTCTGATGATCGCGTTTTTGAATATTGACGAAGTCATTGAAATTATTCGTCATCACGATGAACCTAAAAATGAATTAATGTCACGGTTTGGATTATCAGATACGCAAGCCGAAGCCATCCTAGATTTGAAATTACGCCATCTTGCTAAACTCGAAGAAATGAAGATCCTGGGTGAACAAGATGAATTGAGCAAAGAACGAGATTATCTGCAAACCACATTAGGTTCTGATCGCCGAATGAAAACGCTGATCAAAAAAGAATTACAAGCTGATGCCGAAAAATACGGTGATGATCGTCGTTCTCCAATTGTTTCGCGTGGCGAATCCAAAGCATTAACAGAAAAAGAGTTGGTACCATCGGAAGCGGTCACTGTTGTGTTATCCGATAAAGGCTGGGCGCGTTGTGCCAAAGGACATGATGTCGACGTCGTTAATTTAAGTTACAAAGGCGATGACACTTATCAAGCGAGTGCTATGGGACGGAGCAATCAACCGGCAGTCTTTATTGATAGCTCGGGTCGCAGTTTTAGTTGTGATGCCCATACTTTACCGTCTGCAAGAAGCCAAGGCGAACCGTTAACCGGTCGCTTTAATATGGTCTCAAGTGAGAAGTTTGAACATGTGATCATGGCAACGGAACAACAAAAATTCTTGATGGCAAGTGATGCAGGATATGGGTTTGTGGGTTTGTTTGCCGATATGTTAAGTAAAAATAAAGCGGGTAAAGCCTATTTATCATTACCTAATGCAGCCAAAGTATTAGCGCCGGTTCGTGTCAATGATATTGCGACAGATATGTGTTTATCGATTTCGAATGAAGGGCGGATGTTGTTGTTCCCATTACGTGATTTACCGAGTTTAGGTAAAGGTAAAGGCAACAAGATTATAAATATTCCGTCAGCTAAATCAAAAAGTCGCGAGGAGTTCGTGGTCGCGATTGCTGTCGTGCCCCTTGGCAGTGATGTCAAAGTCTTAGCTGGTAAACGCGGTATGACACTTAAAGCATCGGATCTAGAGCATTATTATGGTGAACGCGGACGTCGAGGCAATAAATTACCACGAGGTTTGCAACGTGTTGATGGGGTCGAAGTGTTAAACGGACACCAAGATGACGCTTTAGATGATGGCATAGTTGACCCTAGCCTCAATCCAGATAGTGCATCTGATACGCCGTCGAATAATGTTACTACGCCACAATCAGATGATTTGTTTGGTGAAGACTAGCTTGCTGGTTCTGACAATAACAGCTTGATAATAGAAAGGCGCTTAATGTTAAGCGCCTTTTTTGTTTTTTAATGTGGGAAGCTGAGGCTAGTTGGCATCAGTTGCATTAGTTAACGTTCGTACTTTCGAATATTTTATCGGCAGACGCTGCGACAAACCCTTGGTAAAGTTCACCGTTCGCCATTGCATAACGTTGCGCAAATTCATAAAAACAGCTTGGGATAGCCACGGTTGCATCACTAAATGCAACGGGCATGCTATCCGCCATAGTTGAAGATTGCGCCAAACACACCTCTGGACTGCCTTTTATCTCACCGCCGGATGTATTTAACACAAACCCATTTTCTTTGAGTAGCGCATTTACGTCAGTCAATTCATGCATTGAACTTAAATGATTAACACTCACCGTAAAATGATTCGCTCTAAAGCCCCAAGCGGCCAACCACGCGGCATACTCAGATTCTGCTAGTAATGCACGGTAATCGGTTTCACTGACTTGCCAATGTGTACCTGAGTACAGGAAGTTATCAGACGCCACAATGGCCAAATCCATATTAGCTAGCATTTTTTGAATAATTGCTTGGGCGTCAGTAGATAGTTCATCTACACGCAACTCACTGATAAACACTTTTGGTTGCGTTGGGTTAGGATGTTGAAAGTGCCATGCATTGAGTTTTTTACTATTAAAATCATACTCACCACTTTGCACATACCCTAACTGGGTAAAATGGACTGCCAAGTCTGCAACAGCTAAACCGGGTACGTTAAATGTACGCAACGCAATGTGGTCATTAATAATATCATTACTATTATCATGTTGCTGCAATAACTCATGAATACGCGCTGCTGACGGTGTAATCGCGACATAATCAGCCCATAAACCTGCAAATAAATCATTAATACTGGTATGCATAACGTTATTCCTTGTAATGTCTTGTCGCTAAAAGTGTAAGCCTGGATTTAATGTTCCAGGTAATGTGGTGGCTTCTAATTCAACAGACGCAACCGGATAGGCGCAGTAATCCGCAGCATAAAATGCACTGGCGCGGTGATTACCGCTTTCACCGATCCCACCAAATGGCGCAGCGCCACTGGCACCAGTGATAGGACGATTCCAATTAACGATGCCTGCACGGATCTGTTGAAAAAACTGATCATATAACTGTGCATCATCAGCTATCAGACCTGCCGATAGACCAAATTTGGTGTTGTTCGCTTCAGCGATCGCGTCTATAAATGTGTTGTAACGAATGACCTTTAAGAGTGGACCAAAATGTTCTTCATCCGGTAATACATCAAGAATATTCGTCACATCAATGATCCCTGGGCTAACAAAACCTGTGTCGCTATCTAAGTGCGTTAACTCGACTAACACTTGTGCGCCTAATTGAATCAGTGCAGCTTGAGCTTGAGCCATCATGGCTGCGGCTTTTGCTGAAATCATCGCGCCCATAAACGGTTGCTCGTCGGCATCGTATTGACCGACTTCGATACGTTTGGTTACCTCAATCAAGCGAGCGAGTATCGCATCACCTTGTGCGGTATTAGGAATAAATAAACGACGTGCACAGGTACAGCGTTGGCCGGATGTGATAAATGCTGATTGTACAATATCATGCACTGCGGCATCGATATCATTCACTTGTGCAACGATTAACGGGTTGTTCCCGCCCATTTCTAGGGCTAGGATTTTTCCAGGATGTCCTGCAAATTGTTCATGCAGTAATTTACCTGTGTTGGACGATCCGGTGAAAAACAAGCCATCAATATGGTCATGCGCAGCAAGGGCTTTACCCGTTGTGATATCACCTTGCAGTAAATTTAATACACCTTTAGGTAAGTTAGCTGCGTCCCAAAGTTTAACCATCGTTTGGGCAACCATCGGCGTTAAGTCTGAGGGTTTGAAAACAATCGTATTACCAGCGATTAGCGCCGGTACGATATGCCCATTGGGTAAATGACCAGGGAAATTATAAGGACCAAATACCGCGACAACACCGTGAGGTTTATGGCGGATAAACGCTTTACCTAATGGCATCGGATTTTCGGTCACACCGGTGCGAGTTTGATAGGATTTGATTGAGAGTGCGATTTTACCCACCATGGCTGCCGCTTCTGTTTTAGTTTCCCACATTGGTTTACCGGTTTCTTGGGCAATCGCGAGGGCTAATTCGTCCTGATGGTCTTTGAGTTGTTGTTCATAGGCGTGGATATATACCAAACGCTCGGTCACGCTTAACGCTCCCCAATGAGTAAATGCACAGCGGGCAGCGGCAATCGCCGTATCTACTTGAGCCGGAGATGCGGCTTGACCGCTCCAAATCGTCGTGTTTTTAGCAGGGTCAATCGAATGTAACTGAGCGCCTTCACCGGCGAGCCATTGACCATCAATATAATGGGTGTGCATAGTAAAATCCTGTCGTGTTGTCATGCCAGTCGGCTGGCTTATTTTAAGGGTGCAATTCTGATCATGTCGCTGTTGTTTACTTGCAATGCTTTGGCTGTTTCACGCGAGATCAAAATATGATCTTCTGTGATTTCTACTGGCTGGAGCACGGCGCGAAAATCAGCGACCTGAGTATTGATAATAATGTGCAGAGGAGCTTGTGGATTAATAGTGGCGATTAACGCGGGTTTACGTATAGATTCACGTACTGTTTTTAACGTATCCACCTCTGCTTCAATCGTCGGGCCTGCATCAAAAATGTCCACATAGCCGCGGCATTTAAAGCCTTCTTTTTCAAGCAATGCTAATGCCGGTTTGGTTTTGTCATGTACTTTACCAATGGCAGCTTGTGCCGCTTGTGATAACAAGTTCACGTAAATCGGGTATTTCGGCATTAACTCAGCAATAAACACTTTATTACCTATGCCAGTGAGATAATCTGCGGTCGGAAAATCCATCGAGAAAAAATGTTTTTCTAACCATTCCCAAAATGGAGAACGTCCGTTTTCATCACTGACACCTCGCATTTCTGCGATAACGCGTTCAGTAAAGCGGTGCTGATGTTCAGCCATAAACAAAAAGCGTACTTTTGATAAAAAGCGCCCCATGTTTGGTTGGCGGGCTTGTTCACGCAAAAACAACGTACAGATCTCACTAATCCCAGAATAATCGTTACATACCGTTAAAATTTCAACAGTGTTGTGAATATTTAGTTCACGTGAGGCGTGTACGACTTTACCTAAATGGTAGTGGTAAAAGGCATCTTCGACACCCACGCAAGCTTCAATTCCACAAGTTCCAATTACTTCTTCTGAGGCACTATCTTGCATGACAAACAAATAGCTCTCATTACTTGCACTGCTTACCTGTTTAGTAAAAGAGGCTTCAGAGCGTGCAATTTTTTTGGCTAATAAGTTGTCATTAACAGGTAATGATGTAAACCCCACACCTGATTCTTCGGCTATTTCATATAAAGCCTTAAAATCAGATGTGCGTATTGGTCTGATAATATTCATATCAAATCAACAATTAAGCAGATTGTGCTAGCAGGGCATCTTGTTCGAGTACATGAGCAATACCTGCCTCAAAACGTGCTAAGCCTTCAATAATATCCTCATCAGGGATCACTAATGATGGGGCAAAGCGAATGACGTTCATGCCAGCAATAAGGCACATAGTCCCTTTCGCTGTTGCAGCAACCATAAAATCACGTGCACGACCTTGGTATTTTTCATTCATCGCACAACCTAGTAACATCCCCTTTCCTCGAATTTCAGAAAAGACATGGTACTTGGCATTAATGCGTTCTAGGTGTTCACGGAATAACGCTTCTTTGGCCTTTACACCGGCTAGTATTTCTGGAGTATTAATAATATCTAGTGCGCGCTCGGCAATGGCACAAGCTAATGGGTTACCCCCATAGGTTGAACCGTGAGTACCAACTTTTAGATGTTCACCAATCGCTTTAGTCGTCAGCATAGCGCCAATTGGAATGCCGCCGCCTAACGATTTAGCTGAGGTTAAAATATCAGGAACTACATTTAAGCCCATATAAGCGAATAAATCACCGGTACGACCGATACCAGATTGGACTTCATCAAAAATCAGTAACGCATTATGTTTGTCGCACAATGCACGCACGCCTTTAACAAACTCCGGATCCGGACAAATGATCCCACCTTCACCTTGCAATGGCTCCATCATAACTGCACACGTTTTATCTGACATGATCGTTTCAAGTGCTGCTAAATCATTATATGGCGTATGATCAATACCGCCGGGCTTAGGACCAAAACCATCTGAATACGCGGCCTGTCCGCCCACGGTAACAGTGAAGAAAGTACGACCATGAAAACCTTGGTTGAAGGCAATGATTTGGTCTTTTTCTGGGCCGTAATGATCTAGTGCCCAACGACGAGCAAGTTTTAATGCTGCTTCGTTTACTTCAGCGCCGGAGTTAGCAAAATAAACGAGTTCAGCAAACGTGGCTTCAGTTAGTTTTTTCGCTAAACGCAGAGCCGGTTCATTGGTATAGACATTCGATAAATGCCACAATTTTTCGCCTTGTTCTTTTAAGACTTTAACCAGTTCAGGGTGACAATGGCCTAATACGTTTACGGCAATCCCGCCTGCAAAATCAATGTATTCGTTATCATCTTGGTCCCATATGCGAGAGCCTTGACCGCGCACGGGGATCATTGCTGCTGGGTTGTAGTTTGGGACCATCACTTCATTAAATAACTCACGGGTGACTTGCATAGGAATACCTTTTAAATACATTATTAATGTACTAAGAATAGGGGGTTTTACGGCACTTGTAAATGGTTTTAAGCTAGGTATATCAAGGCTTTGACAGGTCTTGCATAAAAAGCGCATAACTATGTAAGTAGATTGGGTCGAAGCCAATAAGGTGACCCATTTGCAGCTTAGCTTCGACCTGAATTTACTGGTGCAGTGGTTTTCGACTAATTATGTTAAAAAAAATGAATAAGGGGTTAACTCAAATCAACAAATTTCAGTTGTTTTATCGCCATTTTGTTCAATGCACTGAGTTGTTTGCCTGAAAATGAGTATAGATGTAACCGATTATGCTGCTGTGCAACTTTCCATACAACGCAGAAAATTATCTAAAATATCGTGTCCATGTTCGGTTAATAACGACTCGGGATGAAATTGCACACCATAGACATGCTGTTGTTCATCTTCTATCGCCATGATCTCTATATCATCCTTGCTCAGAGTGGCACTGCTAGCATCACTTTGTACTGGAGTACACCATGCCGTCACGGTAAAGTTTGCACTCAATGTGGATGGCTCGATAATCAATGAATGATATCGGGTGGCAGTAAAAGGATCAGCTACACCCTTAAATAATCGGCCGGTGATGTGATTTACTTGAGCGGTTTTTCCATGTTTTATGGTGGTCGCATTGGTGATGGTGGCACCAAATACTTGTGCAATCGCTTGATGCCCTAAACATACGCCTAACAGGGGTATCTTACCTGCAAATGCAGCGATGGCAGCAAGAGTAATACCGGATTCGTTTGGGGTACATGGACCCGGTGATAGCACTAGGTAATCTGGATTGAGTTCGGTGATCTGAGCGACCGTTATCGCATCGTTGCGCACGACACGCACATCTTGACCTAACTCGACGAAGTATCGAGCTAGGTTGTGCGTGAACGAATCATAGTTATCGATTAATAACAGCATAGGTTCTCTGCAAGGAAAGAGAGTGGAGGTTGAGTCTTAACGAGCAGGAATAAACCCAACGGCTTTATATACTGCTGCTAAGGTTTTAGCTGCTCGTTCGGATGCTTTTTCGGCACCTTGGTGCATGACCTGATCCAAGTAACCTCGGTCGGCACGAATGTCATGAAAACGGGCTTGAATCGGCGTTAACATATCGACTACCGCCGTTGCCACATCCCCTTTTAAATGACCGTACATTTTATCCGTATATTGTGGCACTAGTTCATCAATCGTTTGACCTGTGGTGCATGATAATAACGATAATAGATTAGAGACACCTGCTTTTTCAGCAACATCATAATAGATGTTTGCTTGCTCATCAGAATCAGTTACGGCGCGTTTTATTTTTTTGGTTAGTACTTTTGGATCTTCTAACAGACCAACGTAATTATTAGGATTGTCATCAGATTTTGACATCTTTTTAGTGGGTTCTTGCAGGCTCATCACACGCGCACCTGATTTAGGGATGTGCGGATTGGGGATGGTTAACGTATCACCATAAGCATTATTAAAGCGCGTTGCGATGTCGCGGGTTAACTCTAAATGCTGCTTCTGATCTTCACCCACAGGTACTTCATTGGCTTGATATAACAAAATATCAGCAGCTTGAAGTACTGGGTAGCTATACAAACCGACATTGATATTGGCTTCGTGTTTCGCAGACTTGTCTTTGAATTGGGTCATACGATTAAGCTCACCCATTTGCGTATAGCAATTAAGTACCCATGCAAGTTGCGCATGCTCTGGTACATGGGACTGCATGAAGATGGTGCTTTGCTCAGGGTCAATACCACAGGCAAGATACAATGCTAAGCCGTCCAAACATGCCGCATTAAGGGCTTGAGGATCTTGGCGCACCGTAATGGCGTGTAAATCAACAATCATGTACATACAATCATGTGTGGATTGCATGGCTACCCATTGCTTTAAAGCCCCAAAATAATTACCTAGGGTTAATTGTCCAGAAGGCTGACAGCCACTTAATACGATTGGTTTGCTCATGTGTACATCTTATATAGTTGATAATTTTTGACGCATCGTAGTGATGACATCATTATAATTAGGTTGATTAAAAATCGCCGAACCGGCAACGAACATATCTGCTCCAGCCGCAGCAATATCAGCGATGTTATCACAATTTATGCCACCATCGACTTCAATACGAATATCACGACCAGAGGCAGTAACGAGCGCTTTAACTTGGGCTATTTTGGTTAACGTATGGGGAATAAAGGATTGACCACCAAAGCCAGGGTTAACTGACATCAGTAATATGTAGTCCAGTTTATGCAGTACATGGTCGAGAACATGCAACGGTGTTGCGGGGTTTAATACCAAACCTGCTTGGCAACCGCCATCGATAATTAATTGTAATGAACGGTCAACATGCCCCGACGCTTCAGGATGAAAGCTGATCATGCTTGCACCGGCTTGGACAAATTGTTCAATCATACTGTCTACCGGTGACACCATCAGATGAACATCAATGGGGGCCGTAATGCCATAGTCGCGCAATGCTTTACAGATAGGAGCGCCGAAAGACAGATTGGGGACATAATGGTTATCCATGACATCAAAATGCACTACATCAGCACCTGCGTTGATGACGTTAGCGACATCTTCACCTAAACGAGCAAAGTCAGCTGATAAAATTGATGGGGCAATAAGGTACGGTTGCATTTCGTTCTCCATGTGTATTTTGCTTATTTTACACGGCTTTGCGATATGTCGCACTAGAGAAAATGACTTTTTTAAGTGCAGGGCGCCGCACCACTGCGCCATAATGGTGCAAAGGAGTGCTTGGTATGCACATATTATGTCATATTCTAATGCGTCCCATGACTAAATATAGTCATTTAAAACAATGGGTTATATGTTTTTTTTAAAACTTGGCACATATCATGTATTAGTGTTTAGCAAACGCGAGTGTTAATAATCATACTGACCCGTGAATATGAATACCAAGCTAACACCTTGAATCAATGATTTAATATTTGGAATACTTAATCGCTGTAATAATAATAAACAGCACACATTATTTTTAATTTGGAGAAACACATGAAACTACTAAAATTAACTGCATTATCTGCTGCATTACTTTCCACTTCTGTTATGGCTGAATGGTCAGCTAACATAGGAGTGGTATCTGATTATCATTTCCGCGGTATTCAGCAAACTCAGTCAGCTTCTGCCTCTGCAGGTGTTGATTATGAAAACGCAGGTTTTTACGCGGGTGCTTGGACTGCTGAAGTCGAAGATGGTTTAGAAATTGACCTTTATGGTGGTTACGGCGTAGAGCTAGATAACGGTTTATCTCTTGGTTTAGGCTATACAACTTATCAATATACTGGTGATTTTGATTCAGCTTACAACGAATTTAACTTCTCAGCGGGTATGGGTATGTTCAGTGTAGAGTATTCTGTAGGTACGTGGGATGGCCCTGTAGGCGCAGAAGTTGATGCGGATTATGACTTCCTTGCGCTATCTTTCGAAAAAGACGGCTTTAGTGCAACAGTCGGCACTTGGGGTAAAGATTTTGCAGGCGAATACGCAGAATTAGGTTACGGAACTGAAGTTGGCGGATTTGACGTAGGTGTTGGCCTAGTCTTATCTGGTAGTGATTTAGATGACAAAGAGTCATTATATTTCTCACTAGGTAAATCGTTCTAAAATCGATTTCTTTTTTAAACGTATAAAAAATACAAATACATTCACGTGTATTTGTATTTTTTGCATTTAGGCATATAATATAAGGATGGATTAATTACAATTCGAAGAAGAAGTGGATATGACAGTTTCAAATAACGTTGTAATATTTGCATTAATAGGATTAACAGTGGTGTCTGTTGATTTCTACCTTGCTCATCAACAATCCGATATACCTTCGCATTGTCAGCATCTCGCTGATAATGATTCTGTTTTTGCGCTGACTAATATGGCGTCGATAGCATCGCAAGGTTCTTTGAACTCATCCTTATCTCAATCTTCAATGAACAATGATGCTGTTAAATTAAAGTCAACACAACTTTCCAACTATTCTCAATGCATAACACAATCCGATAATTCAGTGAGTTGGATGGATTGGGTTTTTTCATGGCATGACTCACCAACCTTTCATTATTTAGATTTATTAGAATTATTAACATCAAGTGGGGATTCGCATGGTCATGCTGGTCAATCATCTCCTATTAAGTCATAACGTTAATTATTTCTATGACAACTTCTAAATCAGCCCCAACCAAACCTTCCATATTGCAGGTCATTCGTGCTGTCGGTGCGAGTATGTTAGGTGTGCAATCAAACAAAAATTACCAAGACGATTTTGCGACACAGAGCGTGGTGCCTTATTTGGTGGTGGGTGTGATATTTGTGATTGTGTTGATCTTAAGTCTAGTAGCTTTGGTCAATGTGTTAGTGCCCTAACGCAACATCAAACGGTTTACTTGTATAATGCAAGTACTTCTTGAACCTTGACTCTTCCTTTCCCTTTTTGGCTAATATTACGCTGTACTGCAAATTTAGATTGCTTCGAAGCATCTTTATATAAGGCTTTGGTAAACGGAACAAAATGATTTGAAATCACCGTTGCTATGCCTTGTTGTTGAGCTGTTAAGGCACACGCAACGAGTCTGGCTTGGTCCTCATCTGTAAACGCATTCCCAGCATAGGCTGTGAAGTTAGATGTCGGATTAATGGGCGAATAGGGCGGATCGCAGTAAACGACATCATCGGTTTGTAACTGGGTAAATGCCGTAGCAAAATCGCCTTGAATAAACGTTGCCCGTTGAGCTTTTTGGGCAAAAAATAGGATTTCATCGGCAGGAAAATAAGGGTGTTTATAACGGCCAAAAGGAACATTATATCCCCCTTTTTGATTGTAGCGGCACAAACCGTTATAGCCATGTCGATTTAAGTAAACAAATAATACTGCCCGCTCAAATCCGTCAGTGCTCGCATTAAATTGTGATCTTAACGCATAGTATTGTTCGGGGTGGTTGTAATGACCAGTGAAATACGGTTGTGCTGCGGTAATAAACGCTTCAGATTGATGTTTGATGATATTGAACAGTGCAATTAAGTCATGATTCATATCGACGAGCAGGTATTCTTCAAACTCTAAGTTTAAAAATACCGAACCACCACCGACAAAAGGCTCAACTAAACGACGTTTACCTTTGGCGGGTAAAATCGATGAAATATGTGAAATGACTTTCTTTTTGCCGCCGGCCCACTTTAAAAAGGATCGGTGGAGAGGATTATTATTTTTATTAGTCATCCGCTATGAGTATTTCATTCTTGATAGCACTTATCGATTTAATAAAAGGTGATAAGGCTTGCACTACAGGTGGTAGGGAGTTTACCGCGCGACGTGCCTCTTGAATAGAAGAATAATCATTATTTAGTAATACAACGTACCAACTACCGCCATATCGTTGGGTTTCATACAGCCAGCTTTGATCTTCTAATGCATTAGCAATAATAAAATCGTTCAATGTTTCAGCGCTAGACATCCCCGCTAATTGAATGGCAAAGTGTGTGTCGGAAATAGAAAAAATCTTACTAGCATCAATCATGATCTGAGTGTCAATTATGGCTGCCGAACTCGTCGGCTTAGCTTGGCTTAGTGCCGATGATGGTTGTGCTACTAACATTTGTGTCGCTAAGGTTTGCTTAGCAACGTGTAATTGTGTTTGTGATTCAGACCAACTCATGACTAAACCAGGCACATTATCGATTAAGGGGGATTCCTCTACGACAGTTGAGCTAGAAATGATTGGTGTTGTTTCAGTTAATAATACTTGGGTATTGACGCCACTGACATCAGCTAAAGCTTGAATGTCTTGCAGCGAATTAACATCAGGTTCAGATGCTGCGATGACCGCGGGGGCATCCAGAGTTTTAAATATTTGCGCAAAGCGTTGTACTTGTTCTGGATATTGCATGGCCACTAAACTGGTGAATAGTAAACAAAACATAAGTACCATGACACCAATGAACCACGGTGAACGAAGTACGTTTACTGGCAGGTGTAATCCATTTGCTCGTGAGTTCATACGCTCAGAAAAGGCTGCGCGTTTAGCCGCAATTAAGCGGTCAAGCTCACTGCCTTGATGATCATCAAGACTCGAAAATGATTCATTGGCTAATAATATCGGTTGGCTAGAATTCCGGGCGGGTAAGTATTGTTGAGCCGTTTCTGACCAGACCGTTTCTGCAAATAAAATAACATTGAGATGCGCTTTATTATTAGCAAAACGGCTTTGTAGCACTAGATCCCAAAGTTCATGTAAAATCGCATCAGACATGAGTTGTGCCTGAGTAATACAGATTAATACTGGTCCGTCATACTGATTTAGGCTGTGTAAAAGTTCATTGAACGGTCGGACATAAGTATTAACGGATGTGTCAACTAGCTGACGACACACATTACGGCGTAAATCTGCATCTTCCATACCTTCTTCCAATTGCACATAAGCAATTTCGGATTGTTCGTCTTGTTGGGCTAAGAACGATTCCAAGTTACGATGCTGTTGGGCAATCGTATCACCACTGACAAAAATCAGTTGTGACGAATAATTGACTAAATGTTCTAAGCGTTCATGTAATTGTGAAACCACATTGCACCTGCCTCAAATAAACTAATCGCGCCTCGTCACCAAGCTTGGCTGGTTAACGTGCGCCTAAAATGGGTTCAAGCACTGACTCCGTCACATCATCGGTAACAATGGCTGAGCCAATACCGGTAGGAATGATAAACCGTATCTTGCCCGCTAGGACTTTTTTATCATGACTCATGTGTTTGATGTAGGTTGCCATCGTCATATTTTTAGGTCCTGCAATCGGTAAATTAAACGCTGCATGCAGGTCAATAATACGTCGAAGTTCGGCTTCGGATAGACGATTTTGTGCCACTGCTACTTGCGATGCAATTATAGTACCAGCTGCCACGGCTTCACCATGTAGCCAATTTCCATAGCCCATTTCAGCTTCGATTGCATGGCCAAAGGTGTGTCCTAAATTCAATAACGCGCGTAAGCCTTTTTCACGTTCATCTTGAGCGACAATTTCGGCTTTGATAGCACAGCAGCGTTCAATGGCATAGCTGAGTGCTTCGAGATCAAGCGCTTGTAGTGATTCAATATTATCTTCAAGCCAAGTAAATAACTGCGCATCATAAATAATGCCATACTTAATGACTTCAGCCATGCCGGCGGCGAACTCTCGCGGCGGTAATGTCGTAAGCGACTGAGTATCGATATAGACGGCTTGAGGTTGATAGAATGCCCCTATCATATTTTTGCCTAAAGGGTGATTGACTGCCGTTTTGCCGCCAACAGAAGAATCAACTTGCGACAATAATGTCGTCGGAATTTGAATGAAATCAATCCCACGTTGAAAAGTCGCAGCAACAAAACCTGTTAGATCGCCAATAACGCCACCACCTAAAGCAATCAGTGTCGTATCACGCGAAGCATGTTCACTTAATAAAAAACTATGTACTTTTTCAAAATGGGTTAGATCTTTGAATTGCTCACCATCCGGTAAGATGATGTGTGAGACATTGGCATGATTTAATGCAGTGATAAATTGATCAAGATAGAGCGGAGCAATCGTGTCATTGGTAACAATCACAATTTTTTCGCTGGTGATATGATCAAACAAGCCAGATTGCGCTAACAATCCGGCTTGAATGTAGATAGGGTAGCTTCTTGCCCCCAAATCAACGTTAAGTGTAGGCATGGGGGAGCTCCTTAAAAAGTGTTACAGACCGATTTTTTGGATGATTTGATTGGCAACTGAACGTGCACTTTGATCATCTGTATCAACCACGTAATCTGCCACTTCTTCGTAAAGTGGGTTACGTGATTCTGCTAAATTGCGTAATACGACTTCAGGATCGTCGTTTTGTAAAAGTGGACGACGTTTGTCGCGCTGAGTACGGGCGACTTGTTTATCAATCGTGGTTTGCAAATAAACGACGATACCACGTGCTGACAAACGGTTGCGTACCGCAGGTGTAATAATAGAACCACCGCCAGTAGCTAGGACAATACCTTGCTTATCGGTCAATTCATTAATCGTTTCTAATTCACGCTTACGAAATCCGTCTTCGCCTTCAAGATCGAAGATCCAAGCGATATCAGCGCCTGTTTTGCGTTCAATTTCATGATCGGAGTCAAAGAATTCTAGATGCAATTCGTCTGCTAGGTGTCTTCCAATGGTGCTTTTTCCAGCGCCCATAGGGCCTACCAAAAAGATATTACGTTTTTCAGCCATATCTGGTTAATTCGCTTTTAAGTTATTGATTTTTAATGGGGAGAGATATAATTCCTAGGCTACCCATTACGTAGTTGTATCGTAGGCAAGCATGCTACTAACACAACGCCTCAGACCTCGTCTAATTTTCGAGTGTGCGGATTATCGCAGTCTTGCGTCCGTCAAGCAAGTTAAAATCGATTTAATCCATGACTATTTTAGGTGTAACAAAGATAAGTAATTCACGTTTTTGCTCGATACTTACCTTATTTCTGAATAATCCACCGACGACAGGAATATCTCCAAGTAGAGGTACTTTGGTTACATCGTTTGTGCTGATTTGTTGAAAAATCCCGCCTAACACGATGGTTTCGCCATTTTCGACTAACACTTGGGTTTTAATTTCTTGGGTATCAATGGCAACAGCTGGACCGGTTGAAGTGGACACGGTTTCACCACGGGTATCTTGGGTCACCACCAAATCTAAAATAATGCGATTATCCGGTGTAATATGTGGGGTGACTTTGAGACTTAATACCGCTTTTTTAAATTCAACCGAGGTCGCGCCACTCGAGGTTGATTGCACATAAGGGATTTCGGTACCTTGTTCAATATACGCTTCTTGTTGATTGGCAACCGTAATGCGAGGACTGGCAATTATTTCACCTCGATTTTCGGTTTCTAATGCGGATAATTCTAAATCCAATATAGCCCCGTCCATTAAACTAGCGATTTGCACTCCGATTCGTCCTGCGGCATTGGCAACCGGAAGATTCACATTAAGACGGTCTGATAACTCCGGGATCACGCCTGAGTTAATATTGCTCGCAGCGATTGCACTGCCTGATAATGCGGCATCACCTTGACGCCCAGTCAAACCCCAGCGCACCCCCAATTGTTCATCGACATTATCTCTGACTGTGACCATGCGTGATTCAATAAGGACTTGCTTGACCGGAACATCTAGTTCTTTGAGCAGTTTTTTTGCCATGGAGATAGAATCCGCACTATCACGTAATAGTAAGGTATTGGTACGTTCATCTACGGCAACAGAGCCTCGTGCTGACAATATGCCCCCGTTTGATGATTGTAGAAGGGTGGCCATTTGTTCAGCTTTAGCATAATTAACACGCACATTTTCTGATACTAATGGCGCTAGATTTTGTGCTTGTTGTTGTGCTTGCAGAACTGCGCTTTCTCGGGCAGCGAGCTCTTCTTGCGGAGCGATCAGTAAAATATTCCCTTCGATACGTTGATCTAGTCCACGAATTTTTAAGATCATCGCTAAGGCTTGATCCCAAGGCACATCTTGTAAGTTGATGGTCACGTTACCGGAGACGGTATCAGTGGTCACTAAATTAAAATCATTTAACTGGGCAATAATTTGTACAACCTGACGCACCGGAACGTCTTGAAAATCCAAACTAATGGGCTTGCCACTATACGTTGCATTGGAGAGTGTTTTTTTTGCAGGTTTGGGAGTAAAAGTTACAATCCATTGTGAATCGGTTCGCTGTTTATTGATTAGCATACTTTGAGTATGGGTGAGTGCGATCCGGGTCGTCTCATCATCTTGATACGTTTCAATCAATTGTAATGGCACCCCAAATGCGCTGACATCGAACTGTGCAAGTTGGTCTTTGCCTAATTGGGTCTGGGGTAAGGTAATGTCACTATTGATGTCATTACTCATGATGTTTAGTGTGGGCGGAGTCGACGAAAATGATAGGGTTAAGACGCCTTCATTACTATTACCTCGGGTAAATGCGACATCCGTGACTATGACTGTTTGGGCTTGAGCTTTGGCAATAAGCGTCATACTCATCAGTATGATTAAGCTTAGATATACCCACGTCATTGCTTTTTTGATAAAGAAATTAAGCATGGATATTATCTCCAGCATCTGCCGTAATGGCAATGCGAGTTTGTTTGGATTGGTAACAGCCTGCGCCATCAGGAATAAGTTGCTCAACTAACACATGGTCGGATTCGATATGCGTAATTTTGCCGTGAAATAACCCTAAATAATGTCCAATTTGTGCTTTATGTAATTTGCCATCATTGGTTTTAAAGAGCGCAAATGCAGTGTTATTGATGCGCAAAATTCCGGACATTGCGATAGCGTCGATCCCATAAGATTCTAATGCTGATGTTTGACGGGCAAAATTTGGCATCCTACAATTGCCTCGTTGCGTTGATACATGTGTCGGCATAGCAGTAACTGGACTGATAAATGGAGAGCGCATTGCAGCAGCTTGATATTGATAATTGGGGAGGGGGTGAAATTCAGGGCTTGGCTCTAATGGTACCGGCGTTGTCGATTGTACATTGGCGGTAAATTGCGCCAAATCGTCAGTTGAATGACTGCATCCACTAAGCATGAGTAACGCACTACAACTTAGGAGTAATGCTTGAAAGGATTTCAATCTAGGGTTTTTCATAATGCAACGACCTCTTTTTCACTAGCGGTGCGATAGGTCCTTGCTTGCATTTGTAACCGTAAGCCTTCGGTTTCATTGGTCAGTGCAAAATCATGCAGAGTCACAATGCGCGGTAATGTCGCTATTTTTGTCACAAACTGTCCAAAATCATGGTACTCGCCTGTCACTTCTAAT
The DNA here is from genome assembly GCA_029251505.1 of Glaciecola sp. Taxonomy (GTDB): domain Bacteria; phylum Pseudomonadota; class Gammaproteobacteria; order Enterobacterales; family Alteromonadaceae; genus Opacimonas. The sequence continues at coordinate 35,178 of JAQXDG010000179.1, forward strand.
TGTATCGGCAGTTCGGTGTAAAACTCTTTCTCTATTTCCGGTTGCCACTGTAATAAACGAAAGGTCAGTCCCGAGGTCGTACCCACATAGGTAATATCATCAAGTAACCCAGGTGTTTCATTGCTCGTGGGTAACGATTTGAGCATAAACGCAAAGTCTTGTTGCATTTGTTTGAGTTGCGCTTGATAGGCCGATAAATTAACGGCGGTACGATATTTAGCTTCGTACTGATGTTTCAATGTCGCTTCTTCGGCGGTAGCAGAATCGAGTAATGGCAATTTGGGATTCACTAATAAAAACCATCCTAGACCAAGACTAAATAAAGCCGTGACGATGGTAACGACCCATTTTACTTCATGGGGCCAGGTAGCGACTTGCTCAAAATCCAATTCATTGAGTTGTTTTAGTTGAGTCACATAGAATTTCATGGTTGTCTCCTCGTTGCTAGATCGCTCTGGGGTTCGTTAAGTTGTGCCATCGGCGCAACCTCAGGGGCGATCATCACGGTTAATCGAAACTGACTATTGGCAGTCGCTGAACTGACATCCGCTTTAATGGATGCTAACTCTTCTTGCAAAAAAACAGGTGATTGATGTAACTGACGCATAAACGTTGCCAACCGATTGTTGGAATCAGAATGCCCTTCAATCTCGATAATATTGCCTGTCCGACTCATCTTGTTAAATGTCATGCCTGCAGGAACGAGCTGTGCGAGTTGATCTAATATCGTAGGTGTTGCGTGACGTGAAATTTGCAATTGCTCCACCAAGCGCATTTTTTGTTCGAGAGCACGTTTATCGGTTTTGAGAATTTTAATTTGTGCAATTTTGGCATCTAATACTGCAATTTGTGTTTGTAAAAATTGATTGCGACTTTGTTGCTGCTGCAAAAGTTGTTCTATTCCCATACTGCTTAACCATGTCAGCCCCGCCCCCAATAGCGCAATGGCACTGAGTAATCCAATATAGTGTTTCTTTTGAGCTTGACGGCGGGCTTCACGCCACGGTAATAGGTTAATGCGCGCCATGTTGTGCACTCCGCATTGCTAAACCCGTAGCTACACATAGTAACGGTTTGGTTGCTACTAATTGCTCGGTCATAACCTCAGGATGGATCGAAATGTGTGCAAAGGGATCAACGAGTGTAAATGTAATCCCCATTTCAGTGGTCAGTGACTCTGCGATATTCGGGAGCATAGCAACACCACCACACAAGTGAATTGATGTTGGTAATTCATTGTTTAATAAATTTTGCATCAACTGTAATGCCCGCAATATATGTTGCTGTAACTGAGCATGAAAGATAGGTAATACTTGTTGTTGCCACTGGGTATCTAATGTACCGGTGCTTAATTGTTGCAGCACGGCCTGCCCATCAAGTCGCATCGTTAATGCGATGTCTTGAGTAAAATGTTGTAAGCCAAATTGATGTTCTTTACTGTAAGTGACTGTGTTGGCTTGTGTCACAACAATATGCATCAGTTCGTTCCCAATATGGATCATGACTTGCCCGAGGGAGCTATCTGTGTCGGTATATTGCGCTAACGCTAAATTTTCTAACGCATCTAATTCGGTATCGACTATCTTGGGCAGCATGCCCGCCTCTCGTGCTAATGTCATGCGGTTGTCGACTAATTGACGATGAGCAGCAGTTAACAATACATCTGCTTTATCTGTCTGATTGACGGTTGCGCCCAGAGTTTCAAAATCCCAGTAAACCTCATCTAATGGATAGGGGATTAAACTGTCTGCTTCAATTTCAATTTGTTCTTCAAGATGCTGTTCATCTAGATCTAAAGGCATTTGAATGACTTTACTCAACACTGAGGTGCCTGATACAGCAATCACCGTAGGTTGATGTTTGAGCTTAAGTTTCATCATTATTTTTTTGAGGGTGTTAGCAACACTATCGAAATCGACAATGTCGCGTTCGGTAAATGCTTGGCTTGGGATCAATTCACAAGCAACCCCTCGACATTCCCAGTGCTGGTCAATCGGAGCAAGCAACACCGCTTTAATAAAAGTAGTGCCAATATCCACACCTAATAAAGGTTTGGTTTTGGGTGTAAAAACGGTAAACTTCATTTTATCTACTTCCTTAATGCGTTGAATCGCGTTATTGCTAGTGACATTATTGGTCAAAAACACCTCCAACAAGGTCTTGTTTCTGACACATACGTATTAAAATATATGACAAATGGAACATATTGCGTTGTGATAAACCGGTTGAAAAGTGTAATCAGAACTTTAGTCGTGTTCGGGATCTTGGGGCTAACCCTCGCACTGCTTGGGACTGCGTCATTATATTTTTATGTTAAAACTGATCTCCCATCGGTTGAGTCTCTCAAAGACGTGCGTTTGCAAACGCCAATGAAAATTTATACCCAAGACGGTCAACTTATTTCCCAATATGGGGTGAAGCGACGCATTCCTGTGACCATTGATGATGTCCCACAACAACTAATCAATGCGATTTTAGCCACCGAAGATTCTCGTTTTTACGATCACGATGGCATTGATCCGATTGGTATGGTGCGTGCCTTAATTAATTTAATTGTCACAGGTGAAAAAGGCCAAGGCGGCAGTACGTTAACTATGCAGATTGCACGTGGATTTTTCTTATCCAGAGAAAAAACCTACATACGTAAAATTAAAGAAGTGTTTATTGCATGGCATATCGAACAGACGTTAACGAAGAATGAAATTCTCACGTTATATTTGAATAAAATTGAACTTGGACACCGTGCGTTTGGTTTTGGTGCCGCAGCACAAGTGTATTATGGTTCAACGTTAACCGAACTTAATTTAGCGCAAATTGCAACCTTAGCGGGATTACCGCAAGCTCCGTCAATACTGAACCCCATCAGTCGTCCTCAGCGCTCTGTAGAACGTCGCCGAATAGTCTTATTGCGCATGTTAGATGAAGGTTATATTACCCGTGAAGAATTTAAAATCGCACGTGATGAGCCGGTTACTGCATCCAAACATGGCGCAGAAATTGATTTTTCGGCACCATATTTAGCCGATATTATTTATAACGAAATGGTCGAATTGTACGGTAAAGAAGAAGCTGAAACAGGGGGCTATAAAGTTTATGCAACTGTGCCAGCGAATTTACAACAAGCTGCGCAGCAAGCTTTAATCCAAAATATCCATGATTATGATGAGCGCCATGGTTATCGTGGAGTTATTACTAATCTAGAGCAATTATATCAATTATGGCAATTTGAAACGGAACAAACCGATGAGTTTATTCCTGAGCTAAAACCCGAACTGAAGCCAGAACTACAGGCTGAATTTGATCTTAACGAGACACAAGAAGAAAACATTGATGATACGGATACGCCGGATGTGCCAGATGCGTCTATGGTGATAGTGCCGGTTGTCAACGAGCGAACTGAACTAGTTAGTGTTGAGCAGCCTAGCAGCGCAAGTGCATTGTTACTCGACTCCTTGCCCGTTAGTGTGATCCTCGACTTGTTAGCTCAAGTTGATCCCATTGAACCTCTTGAGCCAGCCATTGTGATGACCCTCGAGGACCAATCGCTGCAAGTTTTAAATCAACAAGGTGTATTGCTCACTATTGAGTGGCCTGGATTAGCTTGGGCACGACCTTATATCAATGATCAACGTCAAGGTGCGATTCCCACAAGCGCCAGTGATATTGTACAAATCGGCGACATTGTTTATGTCCGACAAGTGGCAAACAAAGGCCTGTATTTATCGCAATTACCTGAAGTGAGCAGTGCGTTTATTGCATTAAATCCAAATGATGGGGCTGTGCAAGCCGTTGTTGGCGGCTATAACTTTTATCAAAGTCAATTTAACCGTGCCACGCAAGCAAAACGTCAAGTAGGTTCAAATATAAAACCCTTTGTTTATTCTGCAGCATTAGATAATGGCTATACCATCGCAAGTGTCATCAATGATGCCCCAATTAATCAATGGGATGCAAGTAGCGGTATTGCGTGGCGGCCACAAAATTCCCCACCGGTGTACGATGGGCCTATTCGGATGCGTCAAGCATTAGGTAAATCTAAAAACGTTGTCTCGGTGCGCTTATTGCGCGCAGTCGGGATTGAAAATACCGCCCGTCATATTGCCAAGTTTGGCTTTGATTTGGATGATATTCCTCGGGATGAAACTTTATCATTGGGTTCTGGCTCGCATACGCCGTTGGAAGTCGCAACAGGGATCGCGACGATTGCCAATGGCGGCTTCGCTGTGACGCCTTATTTTATCGATAAAATTACGAATGAAGCCGGTAACATTATTTTTAAAGCTAATATGCCAAGAGCGTGTGACGACTGTATTGCCGAAATAGTTAAAGTTACCCCATTGACCAATAAAAACGGGAATATCGCGACGCTTGAAGCATTATTAACCCAAGAGTTGACTAACAACGTGAATGCCCAGCATACTGCTGCTTTGGCAACCGATACGATGATTTCTGCTCCCCGAGTTATCAGTGCCCAGAATGCTTTCTTAGTGTCACAAATGATGCGCAGTGCAGTCCGAGCTAATGGCAGTTGGAATAATAAAACCTATTGGTTAGGTACAGGTTGGCGCGCCCGAAATATATTGCAGCGTACCGATATAGGCGGTAAAACTGGAACGACGAATGATTCTCGTGATACCTGGTTTAGTGGTTTTGCTCCTGGTTTGGTGGCAACTAGCTGGGTCGGCTTTGATGACAGTGCAAGACAGCTTGGTCGGACTTCACGTAATCAACATTTAATTAATTTAAATCCAAGTAAATTTAATTGGATTGGTAATGCACTGATTGGTGCGGAAGACGGCGCGAAAGCGGCGCAACCTGCTTGGATCCGATTTATGCAAGTGGCATTAGCGGACACACCGGAAGGCAGCACACAAGTCCCTGATGGGATCACCCAAGTGCGTATCGATCGCACGACAGGGAAATTGACTGATCGCACTGATCACACGTCAATGTTTGAATATTTTCAATTAGGGACTCAACCCACATCGAAAGTAAGCCAAGATCAAATTGTTGACCCGTTAGAAGAACAAAAAACATCCGTAAAAGAAGAAGCTGACGATATTTTTTAGACCCTATTTTTTAAACAAGATAGGGGAGAATAAAAGGCATCACGTCACCATTACTAGATACTTAATAAGAACAAAATAAACGACAGAAAAACTATGACCCAAACAACTAATAATAATCCATATTTATATATTCCTTACTCCGGTCCGGCACTGTTAGAAACCCCTTTGCTGAACAAGGGCAGTGCGTTTAGCGAAATCGAACGTAAAACATTTAATTTGATGGGGTTGCTACCCCCGCGTTATGAATCTATCGATGAGCAAGTTGAACGCGCGTATATGCAATATTCGAGTTTTACGGATCCACTGAATAAACACATTTATTTGCGCAATATTCAGGACACCAACGAAACGTTATTTTACAAACTCGTGCAAGCGAATATCGAAGAAATGATGCCGATCATTTATACCCCGACAGTGGGCGATGCATGTGAAAAATTCTCTGATATTTATCGTAGTTCACGGGGGTTATTTATCTCACACCAAGAGCGCCACAACTTAGATGATATCCTGCGTAATGTGACCAAACCTAAAGTCAAAGTGATCGTTGTCACTGACGGAGAGCGAATTTTAGGTTTAGGGGATCAAGGCATTGGTGGCATGGGGATCCCAATTGGTAAGTTGTCTTTGTATACGGCATGTGGCGGTATTTCTCCGGCTTATACCTTGCCTATTACTTTAGATGTGGGTACCAATAATCAAAAATTACTTGATGATCCTATGTATATGGGCGAACGTCATGAGCGTATCAGCCAAGATAAATATGATGAGTTTGTTGAATTGTTTATGCAAGCGGTGCAACGTCGTTGGCCGGATGCGATGGTTCAGTTTGAAGATTTCGCCCAGCCTAATGCCATGCCTATTTTGAACAAGTATCGTGATACTTACTGTTGCTTCAATGATGATATTCAAGGTACTGCTGCAGTGGCACTCGGGACGTTATTAGCGGCATGTCGTATGACGGATAAAAAATTGTCAGATATGCGTGTGTCATTCGTTGGAGGCGGTTCGGCTGGTTGTGGTATTGCTGAAATGCTGATCCAGCAAATGCGTCACGAAGGTTTGAGTGATGTCGATGCTCGCCGTCGTATCTATATGCTTGACCGTCTTGGTTTAATCACTGAAGGCCAATCGGGTCTTCGTGATTTTCAAGCAAAACTAGCGCAACAACCTCAAGATCTAGTCGAGTGGGATATTGATGGAGAATACGCGACGTTATTAGAAGTCGTCCAGCACGCCAAACCTGATATTTTGATTGGGGTATCTGGTGTGCCAGGATTGTTTACTCAAGATGTGGTTGAGGCTATGGCACAGCATCATGAACACCCCATTATCTTTCCATTATCTAATCCTTCACGCCAAGTCGAAGCACATCCATTAGATGTCATTAACTGGACTAAAGGAAAAGTGATTATCGCTACCGGTAGCCCATTTGGTGATGTTTTGTATGAAGGCAAAGCCTTTCATGTAGCACAATGTAACAATTCTTATATTTTCCCTGGTATTGGTTTAGGTGTCATTGTATCCAAAGCACGCACGATTTCAGATGAAATGATTATGGCAAGCTCCAATACGTTGGCAGATGTGTCACCACTAGCAAATACTGGTGCCGGTGGTTTACTTCCACCACTGACGCAAATTACTCAATTAAGTAAATCCATCGCCTTTAATGTCGCCAAAGTCGCGATGACACAAGGGCATGCATTGACCATCAGTGATGATGAATTACGCGAACGTATTGAAAAATATTTTTGGACGCCGCAGTACCGTCAGTACAAACGCTCAAGCGTGTGATCTAGTTACATGAGTACCATAAAAACTCCTCAACATCCTTTTGTTGAGGGGATGATTACTGCGTTTCCATTATTATTAGGATTTGTGCCGGTGGCATTTATGCTCGGTGCTGAAGCTGCGCAAAAAGACTTTTCCAGTGTGTTAATCATGTTTTTGACAATGGTTAATTTTGCCGGTGGATCGGAGTTCGCAGCCATTGAGTTATGGACGTCCCCCCCTTCGGTCTTGTTTATTATCTTTGTCACTTTTATGGTGAACAGCCGTCATATCATTATGGGGGCGACGCTTGCCCCTCACATTAAACATCTGCCTAAACGTAAAATGTTGACGACGCTTTTTTTTATGGCCGATGAGGTCTGGGCGTTAGCGATGCAAGACATTAACAAACAGCATAAACTGACACCGTCTAAAAAAGGCTTTAGGTTTGATTTTTATCTCGGTGTTGCGTTGTCATTGTATGTCACTTGGTCTACTTTTGCCGGTTTAGGCGCATATTACGGCGGCATGTTAGGAGACTTACATCAATATGGGTTGCATATGGCATTTCCTGCCTTGTTTATTGTTATTTTGGTCAGTATGTGGAATGGCAAACATAATGCGTTACCGTGGGCCGTAAGCGCAGTAGTGGCAATGCTTGCTTATCAATATCTGCCGGGTGGTTGGTATGTGATTTTAGGAACGTTAAGCGGAATGTTGGTTGCGTACTTTCAAGGGGAAAGCGATGCTTGATTATGCGACGTTGTTGACGATCTTGGGTATGGGCATGGTGACGTATTTTACTCGTGTATTTGGTTTTTTGTTATTACGAAATAAAACCTTAAACGATACGCAAACACGAATGATGTCTATTGCACCTGGGTGTGTATTTATTGCGATTATTGCGCCTGAGTTTTTAACCGGTACTTTGGGTGATATTCTTGCCCTATGTGTGACATTTATTGCTGCACTGCGCTTGGGTATGCTCGGCACTATTGTAATTGGGATTACCAGTGCGTATGGATTTAATTGGTTGCTATCCTGACATACCTAGAATCATTTATCTGACGTAATGATAGGTATGTCAGATTCTGGCTGTATTCTAGCGTTCAACCGCTAATTTAAATACTTTGGATTTACGCGTAAAATTATACAATTCTTGTTTTTGTTGCGGTAAGTCACTGATATCACCAGGGACAAAACCTTGCTCCAAAAACCAATGTGCTGTCAGCGTCGTGAGCACAAATAAGGTATGTAAGCCTTGTTCTATTGCTTGTGAACATAATGCCTCTAAAACCCGCTCACCACGGCTATGGCCACGATATTCTGCATGGGTTGCAACACACGCAATTTCACCTAGCTGGTCTTGGGGATACGCATATAACGCGGCACAGGCGATGATCATACCGTCTCGTTCGATTACCGTGAACTGGTCGATTTCATTTTCTAAGCGTTCGCGTGAACGTTTGACCAATGCACCTGATTCTTCGAGTGGTTTGATTAAGCTTAAGATCCCACCTACATCATTAATATCAGCTGGGCGAAGTTGTTCGTAATGGTTTTCCATAACCAGTGAACCTGTACCATCTCGGGTAAACAGTTCTTTAATCAGCGCGCCATCGATGTCATAACTGACACAATGCGCTCTAGGAATACCTTGTTCTACACTGTTATGAAGCGCATTGATAACACTTGGTTCATTGACGAGGTTACCTTGGTCAATCAACATTTCGAAACGCGCTAATTCAATATTACGATGTAAAATGAGCTCTGTGCCAGTATCGCCAGTGACTTTTTCCATGATCCCTTTGAATTCGGAAAAGGCAATCAGCTTATTTGCACTGAGTGCTTCTGCTGCGCGTGTAGCGACTTCTTCATGCGATAGATTAAAGACTTCGCCTGTTGGTGAATAACCAATTGGCGATAACAATACAATAGATCCATCGTTAAGGTGGTCATTGATCCCTTGGATATCAATTCTGCGCACAAATCCAGTATTTTCAAAATCGACACCATCACGAACGCCCATTGGCTTTGCAACAACTAGATTTCCTGAAGCAACGCGTATTTGTGCACCATGCATCGGTGAATTGGCCAGCCCCATGGTCAACAATGCCTCGACTTGTGAACGTACCGAACCGGCCGCGTCTTTGACACATTCTAAGGTGGTTTTATCAGTGATGCGCACATCACCATGAAACCGTCCCTTTATATTGCGTAATGCAATGCGCTCGTCAATCTGCGGACGGGCGCCATGCACGATCACCACTCGCACACCCAAGGTATTGAGCAATGCAATATCGTGGATAATTGTCGGTAGAGTAGGGCTTTCTATCGCTTCACCGCTGATCATCAACACAAACGTTTTACCACGATGGGCATTGATGTAGGGGGCTGAATTGCGAAACAGCGTGATCATATCTTGATGAGAAAGCACCATTTACTGAGACTACCTTTGTTGAGAATGTAATTGCTGGGCGACAAATTCTGCCGCTGCTTTGACTGCTGCTGTCACAGGTTCAATACCTGTGCCGCCAAGGATATTACGTTTATCCACTAAGTATTCTAGTTGCAAAATTGGATACACATCGTCGGCAATGGTGTCCGAAAATTGTTGTAACTCAGGAATGCTCAATGCTTCGAGTGCCTTACCTTGCTCCAGTGCATACACAACGGCTTGACCCGAAATATCATGTGCTGTACGGAATGGAATACCCTTGCCGACCAGATAATCAGCTAATTCAGTGGCATTCGCATAACCTTGCTGAGCGGCTTGTTCACAACGTGCTTTGTCCAACGTAATCGTTTGTAAGACTTCGACACCAATAGACAAGCAAATATGCCATTGAGTCACCGCGTCAATTGCCCCTTCTTTGTCTTCTTGCATGTCTTTGTTGTAGGCAAGCGGTAAGCCTTTCATTGTCACTAATAAGCCTTGTAATGCGCCAAATACACGGCCACATTTACCACGCATTAATTCTAACGCATCGGGGTTTTTCTTTTGTGGCATCAACGATGAGCCAGATGTGACGCTGTCACCTAATTTGATGAATTGCGCTTCACCAGAATTATAAAAAATTAAATCTTCGGCTAAACGAGACATATGCATCATACTCGTTGAGGCACAAAACAATAATTCTAATACAAAATCACGGTCAGATACGGCATCTAAGCTGTTGACACAAGGAGAGTCAAAACCCAATTGTGCTGCGATTTCATGACGGTCAACCGGATAAGTGGTTCCTGCCAATGCACCAGAACCCAGCGGGCATTGATTCATCCGAGTATGTAAATCATCTAAACGCGATAAGTCACGTTTAAGCATTTCAACATAGGCTAACGCCCAATGTGCAAAACGTACCGGTTGAGCACGCTGAAGATGCGTATAACCAGGTAAAATCACATCCGTGTTAGCTTGTGCAACGCTGACTAGTTGGCCGATAAATGCGACTAAATCAGCGCGTAACATCACAATGTGATCTTTAACCCATAACCTAAAATCAGTAGCGACTTGGTCATTACGAGAGCGGCCCGTATGTAGCTTTCGCGCTACATCACCTAATTGTTCTGTCAATGCTGCTTCGACGAAGCTATGAATATCTTCTTCACCCGCTGCTAGATAATCTAATTCACCGAGTTCAGCTTTGCCTATCAGTTGGTTTAATGCATCTTCGAGTTGTGTTTGCTCGGCTTGCGTTAATACGCCGGCCTTACATAATGCACGTGACCATACAATTGAACCTGTCATGTCTTGTGTTGCCATGACTTGGTCAAAACCGATTGAATCATTGACTTGGCGGAACATATTACTGCTTCCGCCGGCAAACCTACCGCCCCATAAAGCCATGTATTACCCCTTTTTATCCATGTCGTGCATCGCTTTGATACGACTAGATAAACTAAATAAACGGATAAAGCCTTCGGCATGGGATTGGTCATAAACATCATCAGCACCAAACGTCGCAAAATCTTCAGAATATAAGCTGTTAGGTGATTTACGCTGTGTGACGGTTGCAGAACCTTTGTATAGCTTAATCACGATTTCACCTGTGACCAATTTAGCAAATGAATCCGCGCCGGCTAATAACGCATCATTTAAGGCAGTAAACCAACGTCCATCATACATGACGTGAGCAAACTCAAGACCTAACTGCTCGCGGAATTTTAACGCTGATTTATCAAGGACTAATGCTTCAAGCGCTTTGTATGCTTTCACTAATACTGTACCACCTGGGGTTTCATAACAGCCACGTGACTTCATTCCGACTAAGCGGTTTTCAACAATATCAATTCGGCCAACACCATGTGGTGCAGCGATACGGTTCAATTCAACCAAGGCATCATAGGCGCCAAATGCTTGTCCATTAACATGAGTTAACTCACCTTCAGCAAAGGTCAGGCTAATTTTTTCTGGTGTATCTGGTGCATCCATTGGGTCAGCAGTTAAGGTCCAAATACCTTTAGTTGGCTCATTCCAAGGATCTTCTAGCTCGCCACCTTCATGTGAGATGTGCCAAGCATTGGCATCACGACTATAAATTTTAGTTGCAGACGCAGTGGTTTGAATATTACGTTCAGCTAAATAATCTAATAAATCTTCACGTGAGACCATGTCCCACTCACGCCAAGGGGCGATAACGGTTAAATCAGGCGCAAGGGCGGCAAACGCGCCTTCAAAACGTACTTGGTCATTACCTTTACCGGTACAACCGTGGCATAAGGCATCGGCACCTACTTTACGGGCAATCTCAACTTGCGCTTTGGCAATAACCGGACGCGCCATGGATGTACCTAATAAATATTCGCCTTCATATACTGCACCGGTTTTGACCGTTGGGTAGATAAAATCTTTCACGAATTCTTGTTTTAGATCCATGATGTAACATTCACTTGCACCACTAGCGATGGCTTTATCATGTAAGCCTTCTAGTTCTTCATCACCTTGGCCAACATCAGCGGCAAAGGCGATGACTTCACAATCATAGTTCTCTTTTAACCATGGAATGATGGCAGAAGTATCCAGACCGCCAGAGTAGGCTAAAACGACTTTTTTAATATTAGGTTTAGTTGCAGATGATTTCACGTGTGTACTCTTATTCAATAGTGTTAATTAACGTAGTTACCTAACAAGGTAATTAAAATTGCATTTTGTGCGTGCATGCGGTTTTCGGCTTGCATCATTAATAATGAAGCGGGCGAGTCGATCAACGAGCTGGTGATCTCAAGATCACGGTGTGCTGGTTGACAATGCATGACATACTTAGCTCCGCATTGCTGCATCAGCGCTTCATTGACCTGATAAGGCATAAAGGTTTCTTTAATTTGTGCCAATGGCGTATTATCGCCCATGGATAACCACGTGTCAGTATAAATTACATCAGCTTGCACTAACTTGGTAATATCCGTGAGTTCAGTAATACTGGCACCAGTTTGTTGTGCGAGGTTTTTGGCTAATGCGACTATCTCAGAGTTGGCTTCATGTCCTACTGGTGTCACGACAACTTGATTAACACCCAGTAATGCACCTACGATTAATAGTGAATGCGTGACATTATTACCATCACCAATATAGGCCATCGTGCGGCCTTTGACGTCATGGAAAATCTCGGCCATCGCCAAATAATCAGCTAATGCTTGGCACGGGTGATACAAATCACACAACGCATTAACGACTGGAACACTGGCATATTCAGCTAATTCTTCTAATGTTTCGTGTTTAAATACGCGGGCAATAATCCCATCACACCAACAAGATAAGTTTAACGCCATGTCTTTGGTATCCTCACGACCAGCTAAGTTATTTGACTGGCTGTCGAGATAGACTAGGTGCCCACCTAATTTTTGAATACCAATATCAAAGCTAACACGGGTGCGCAATGATGGCTTTTCAAATAAAGCGACCAACGATTTACCTTTTAAGGCGTCGCGGTAATCGGATGGCGATTTTTTAACATTCAAGGCTAATGCTAATAAGGCCTGCATTTGTTCGACACTGGTGTCTTTGAACGTTAATAGATTATCTTGCATAGGTCATCCTGTCAGTGCGTTATTGTGGAATAATATGAGTGCCGACACCATTAAGGTTTGGGCGTAAAAATGCTTCTGAATCTGACCAAGCGCCAATGACGACAGGGCGATTAAGGGTATTCGCAGCGGTAAACGCGGCATCGACTTTGACCCGCATTCCATCAATTAATACACCGTCATCAGTTAACTGATTGGCTTGCGCTTGCGTCAAACTCTCTACTTTATCTTTGTTACCATTGAGCACACCTGGTACATCTGACAGTAATAATAAATCAGCATGTAATAAACATGCAATAGCTGTCGCCGCTTGATCGGCATTGACATTTACTAGTTGACCATTGGGTGATGCCCCAACTGAGTTAATAATGGGTAATTGACCGATTTGTAGTAAGGTTTTGGGCAGGTGTGCGGCATGCGGTTGTGCATCCCCTACGGCACCTAATTGGCGGTCGATAATACTACATTGTGTCATCCCGCCATCGGCTAAGGTTAAGCCAACGGCTAAAATATTTTGAGCAATCGCAAAACTTAACATTTTGGTGTTGTACGTGCCTGCTAATGCACCTGCTACATAGGGCATATGTTCTGCAGGAGTGACACGCAGGCCATTAATTTTATGACTTTCTAAACCAAGTGTTTCCAATAAATTTTGTACACCTGCACCGCCACCATGGACGATGACAACCGGTCTAATGGATTGTAATTTAGCGATATTTTGGAAAAAAACATCTTGTCCTCGAGGCGCATCAATAAATGCGCCGCCCACTTTGATAACAAGTGGTGTTGGTGCTTTAGTCATAATGAATTGCTCGCAACAGGCTGGGCAATTAAGCCGTGAGTAATCGGGTAGTTGTGCGTTAAATTAGCACACTGGACAGCCTGAGATGCAGCGCCTTTTAAGACGTTATCAATGGCAGTAGTAACCACGACATATTCTGCTTCTGCATCATATTTAAAATACACATCACAATAGGGAGTATTGACGACATCATCAATTTTTGGGGCGCTAGCACGTAAACGCACAAACGGTGTATCGGCATACGCTTGGGTAAAGGCTTGTTGCACTTGAGCTAATGTCGTTCCCGGTTTTAATTGAGCCGTGCTGGTTGCTAAAATACCGCGTTTGAAGTTACCTAAATGCGGGGTAAAGATAATAGGTTGACCTAAATACGCTTCGATTTCTGGTTGATGACGATGACCTAAAATACCGTAGGCTTGCAGTGACACCTCACAAAAACTGTTAGTCATAGAAGCTTTACGACCAGCACCACTCACGCCGGATACCGCATTAATGACAGGGCGGGTTGAGGTCAGTAAGTCAGCTGCAGCTAATGGCTTTAATCCTGATAAGCTAGCGGTAGGATAACACCCTGGTACAGCAATGACGGATGCGTTGCTAATTTGTTCTGGATACCATTCTGCCAAGCCATAAACCGCTTGTTTAAGCCATTCTCCGCAGGTATGAGCAAAGCCATAATATTGGGCAAATACGTCTTTGTCTTGGATCCTAAAGGCACCGGATAAATCATAAATAACCGCGCGCTTACCCGCTAAAACGGGCATCCAATCGTGGCTTGCTTCATGTGGCGTAGCCAAAAAAATGGCATCACAATCCCACGCCATTTGCGCTAAGATTGCATCATTAATCGGGACCAAAGGTAAATCGCAGACGCCAATTAAGCTAGCATGACACTCACTTATAGGTAAGCCGGCATCAGTAGAATGTTCTGAGACATAAAGCGTTTCTAAGGCAAAGCCTTCATGATGGGCTAAAATATTGACTAATTCTGCGCCTGTGTAACCACTTGCGCCGATAATACAGGTTTTAATCATGTTAGTTTGGATCCTGTGTCCATGCTGTTATTATGTATTTGCATAGAATAATTAAGAAAAACCACTTTCACCTTTACTTATCAATGACACGACTCATTGCTAAGTAAAGGTAAAAGTGCAGCTACTTCTAAATTTGCACACTCAACGCAAATTTACTCGAAAGTAGCCCAGGCAGGGAGAGTGTAAATACTTATCTGTGTTGATTTTACAATAACTGTATAGTTATGCAAATAAAATGTATAAATATTCATAAAAAAGATCGTTATACTTTGGTTTTATGCCCTTTGTGAAACGTGTTTTAGCGGAGATGGAGTAATGGTAACAGAAACCCAATTAGAAAATGGCTATGCTGCACAAATTGATGGTTGGTTTGAGCGCCACGCACAAACAGGTATGCTGAGTATGGCTGATGGCGTTGAATGTGCCTTTGCTATAGTACTCGCTCAGACTGCAACACCTGATTCTGCGTCTTGTGCAGCGCTAACAAAAAGACAAACCCTTGTTATTAGTTCGGGTCGGGTTGAGAGCTATGTTAAATATAAAGAGGTCATATTCGACTTACATCATGCTGGTTTTGATATATTTATTATGGATCATCGAGGGCAGGGATTATCACAACGCAGCTCTCCTAATCCCATGCATGGTTATATTAATGACTTTCAACAATATGTTGATGATTTGTTGTGCTTTGTTGACGAGGTAGTGTATCAGTATTGTGCTCAACCACTATTATTATGCCATTCAATGGGCAGCACGATCGGAGCATTAGCGATCTTGCAACGCCCTCAGCAATTTGCAAAAGTCGTCTTTAGTGCACCGATGTTTGGTTTACGCGTGCCGCTCCCGATTTGGCTCGCGCATATTGTGATGAAGTTGGGGCTATTGACGAGTCAGTTAGTGGGTCGACCAATGTATTTTATCGGGCAGGGAGATTATGCACCTGTTGCTTTTAGCCAAAACCGATTAATGCAATCTTCATTACGTTATGCTCGATTTAGAGAATCTCAGCAGCAATACCCAGAGACACAATTAGGTGGTGTGACTTATCAATGGGTCGCGGCAGCTAATATTGCATTAGCACGATTACATGCCCAAGCTGATCAGCTCACGTTGCCGGTATTATGCCTAAGTGCACAAGATGATGTCGTGGTCGATAATCAATTACAACAGACGTTGGTTAAGCAAATGCCCAATGCGCGGTGGCAAGATGTCCCTGAATCTAGACATGAAATTTTATTTGAAAAAGATGCAATAAGAAATCCGGCATTAACGACAATAGTGCGTTTTTTACAAGATAAGTAGCCCGTTTTATCAAGAACATTAGCCTGTAAGACCTGCTTTAGGTTATTATGGGTGACTGTTTTTATTATCGACCTAAACTTGCGAAGGCGGCTTTTTCTATGCTGGATATTGTATTATACGAACCTGAGATCCCACCTAACACCGGTAATATCATTCGCTTATGCGCTAACTCGGGTTTTGCCTTGCATTTAATTGAGCCATTAGGATTTGCTTGGGATGATAAGAAAGTACGTCGAGCGGGATTGGATTATCATGAGTTTGCCCATGTTCAGCGTCATCCTAACTTAGAGGCGTATTTGCAAAGTGCCCAACCTAAGCGAGTGTTTGCCTGCACCACTAAAGGCTCAATGTTTCATTCCAAAGCGAGCTATCAAGTTGGTGATTGCTTGATTTTCGGCCCTGAAACTCGAGGCTTACCGCATGATTTTATAATGAGTTTACCACCTGAGCAGCGTGTGCGTATTCCGATGTTACCCGATAGCCGTAGTATGAATTTGTCTAATTCTGTGGCTGTATTTATTTATGAAGCATGGCGTCAAATGGATTTTTCCGGAGGAGTTTAGTTGGTGCCGTTTTAGGAGAAACTTGTCCCGCAGCTACTCGGTTTCATGTTTGGGTGTACGACTTAATAAGGCTTGAGCGGCCAGTTTGACATTTTTACCTTCGTATAAGACTTGGTAAATTTGTTCGCAAATCGGCATTTCTACCCCCATTCGTGCAGAAAGCGCATGGACTTCTTCGGTATTACGAAATCCTTCAACGACTTGGCCAATTTCAGCAATAGCATCGGTCACACTTCTACCTGCACCTAATGCTAAACCAAAGCGACGATTACGCGATTGGTTATCGGTACACGTTAATACTAAATCACCTAATCCAGCCATACCAGTAAACGTATCGGGCTTGGCTTGCATCGCACAACCTAAGCGAGACATCTCTGCCAGACCTCGTGTAATTAATGCGGTACGCGCATTTGCACCAAACCCTAAGCCATCAGCTAAGCCTGCACCAATCGCAATGACGTTTTTTACTGCGCCACCAAGTTGCACACCAATCACATCATCGTTGTGATAGACTCGAAAAGATTTTTCGCAATGCAGTTTAGCGGCAATCGCTTGCCCTAATGCATCATCAGAGGTTGCAAGAGAAATAGCCGTTGGCATGCCTGCAGCCATTTCTTTGGCAAAAGTTGGACCGGATAACACCGCAAAAGGGCGATTAGGTCCCACAATATCTGCGGCAACGTCCATTAACAAACGACCCGTTTTAGGTTCAAGACCTTTAGTCGCCCAAACAATACGATGTTGTGCTGTTAAATGCGGTGCAAGTAATTGCAGGGTTTCGGCAAAGGCATGAGAGGGCACAACAACTAAAATGTCTTCACTATGTGAAATAGCATCGGCAATGTCGGGTTCAAGTTGCAGAGCATCAGGAAAACGATAACCGGGAAGGTACTGTTGGTTTTCTCTGGTTTGGGACATCACAGCAAGCTGTTGTTTATTCCGTCCCCAGAGATACGTCTCTACGCCATTGCGTGCTAAGCACATTGCTAATGCAGTGCCATATGAGCCTGCACCGATAACACTAATGGCGTTTGACATGGTTTTATGACCTTATGTGACTTATGCGTCAGCTTGTGGTGTCTTACCTTGTTCTTCAGCCGCGCGTTTTTGTACGTATGCTTGGAACACGGCATCAAAGTTAACCGGTGCTAAGTTAAGCGCAGGGAATGTACCGCGGTTGACTAAGTTTGAAATTGCTTCACGTGCATATGGGAACAGTGTATTTGGGCAGAAAGCACCCAATAATTGTGCACGATTTCCTTCAGGCATCGCACCAATTTGGAATAAACCAGCTTGTTGTACTTCACACAAAAATGCCACTTCGTTTTCAATTGTCGCTGTCACTGTGACAGATAGAACAACTTCAAATAAATTTTCTTCAACTAAGGTGGTTTTAGTATCTAAATCAAGCTTAACTTCAGGCTTCCATTCTTTCACAAAAATAGCAGGTGAATTAGGCGTCTCAAACGAGATGTCTTTAGTGTAGATACGTTGAATATTAAATTGTACAGATTGTTCCTGTGGCGCAGCGCCATTTACTTGTTGTTCGTCAGCCATGCTGTAAGTCCTATAAATTGATTAAAATGGTTTATGCCAAAAGTGCGTCTAATTTACCTTGATATTCAAGGGCAAATAAATCATCACAACCACCTATATGGGCGTCATTGATAAATATTTGAGGCACGGTTGAATGGCCGTTTGCGCGAGTAATCATTACCTCGCGTTGTGCTGGATGGTCAAGGATATCGGTATTTGAAAAGTCGACACCTTTTTGCGTTAATAACGCCACTGCTCGTCGGCAAAACGGGCAGTAATCTTTGGTATAAAGTTCAACGTTAGCCATCAATACTTCCTATTTCGTTGTTGGCAAATTAGCTGAAGACCACGCACTCATGCCACCTTCTAGCACGGCAGCTTCGCTGAAGCCGGCTTTTAAAAGCTGTGATGCGGTCTTTTTGGCGTTCATACCCATTGCACATACTACTATAATGGGTTGTGATTTATGTTTTTCAAGTTTACTGAAGTCAGCACTATCAATTTCACTTGGTTTTAGCTGGCGTGCACCAACAATATGACCTTTTTTAAATTCATCCGGTTTACGTATATCCAGTAGCACCGCATCTTCTTTATTTATTTTAAGAGTTGCTTGATGGGTGTTCAGCTCTTTTACCTCAGACAATGCGCCGGCGACAAAGGTGTAGATAATCAAGATGATTAACGCCAACCACACGCCTGATAAGAAAAAGTTATTTTGTGCAAACTCGACAATTTGTTCCATGAAAAATCACCATCACTAAAAATTTAAGAGTGCAAAGTATATCGAAAATCATAGATTTGACTAGTACTGATATGAATTTGCTAAAAAATATCTACGAAATAGTGACATTTGCTTTATACCCGCAGCGTAAAATGATAATTTATATAGCGCAAAATTAACTATCTTTGAGGTAAACATGACACAGAGCAAAACCCCACTAGCCTTACTTATTTTAGATGGCTGGGGCTATCGAAAAGCAACTGAAAATAATGCGATACTTGCCGCCAATACGCCAAATTTAGATGCGTTGCGTGCGCAATATCCAAATACGCTAATTTCAGGATCCGGCTTAGATGTGGGTTTACCTGATGGTCAAATGGGCAACTCAGAAGTCGGACACGTCAATTTAGGCGCTGGCCGAGTGGTTTACCAAGACTTTACCAAAATCACAAAAGCGATTGCCGATGGTGATTTCCAAACTAATCCAGTGCTCCTTGCTGCTATTGATAAAGCGGTCGCAGCCGGTAAAGCTGTTCATTTATTAGGCTTACTTTCTCCAGGTGGCGTGCATTCTCACGAAGAGCATATTTTTGCCGCGATTAAATTAGCCGCTGCACGCGGTGCAACTGCGATATATTTACATGCATTTTTAGATGGCCGAGATACCCCGCCTCGTTCCGCTCAAGCCTCATTAGCCCAAGCCGATGCGGTATTCGCTAAAGCGGGTGTGGGCAAAACGGCTACCATAGTGGGGCGTTACTACGCGATGGATCGGGATAATCGCTGGGATCGCGTTGAGCAAGCTTATCAATTAATGACACAAGGCAAAGGGCTGCATAGCGCCGACAATGCCGAAGCTGGCTTAGCTGCCGCATATGCGCGTGATGAAAATGATGAGTTTGTTGGGGCTACCGTTATTGGCGAGCCAGTTACGATGGACGCAGGTGATACGGTTATTTTTATGAATTTCCGTGCTGACCGTGCGCGTCAATTAGCTCATACGTTCGTAGATGAAACCTTCACTGGATTTGAGCGCGGAGCTGCGATTGCGTTTTCTGAATTTGTGATGTTAACTGAGTATGAAAAAAATCTAGCTCTACCCTGTGCCTATCCTCCAACACCACTGCACAACGTGCTAGGTGAGTGGTTACAGAATAATAACAAGACTCAATTACGTATTTCTGAAACAGAAAAGTTTGCTCATGTGACGTTTTTTTTCTCCGGTGGCAAAGAGGACGAATTTGCTGGCGAACAGCGTATATTGATCCCATCTCCTGATGTGGCTACCTATGATTTACAACCTGAAATGAACTCTGAAAAATTAACTGATGAGTTAGTTAATGCTATTCGTTCACGCGAATTTGATGCCATTATTTGTAATTACCCTAACGGGGATATGGTCGGACATACCGGAAATTTTGCCGCAGCTGTGAAAGCATGTGAAGCGGTTGATGCCTGTATTGGGCGGGTCGTTGCAGCGTTAAAAGAAGTGGGTGGGGAATGCTTAATTACCGCCGATCATGGTAATGCTGAACAAATGCAAGATCCATCGACGGGTCAAGCCCATACTGCTCATACAAGCGAACCTGTTCCGTTTATTTATGTGGGGCGTGAT
The DNA here is from genome assembly GCA_029251505.1 of Glaciecola sp. Classification (GTDB taxonomy): domain Bacteria; phylum Pseudomonadota; class Gammaproteobacteria; order Enterobacterales; family Alteromonadaceae; genus Opacimonas. The sequence goes on from JAQXDG010000179.1 coordinate 55,611, forward strand.
GCAACATTCCGTACCGATGGCACATTGAGCGATGTTGCGCCGACTATGCTGCATTTGATGGGCATGGCACAACCCGAAGAAATGACAGGGTCGCCGATTATGTGTTTAAAGGCATAAATACTTGAACATGAGCGGTGTCAAACAATGGATAGGTGCTTGGGTGTTATTTTGCTCAAGCATGTGTGTTTGTCTGACGTCGCTGCATGCTCAAGAGGCTGATTTAGAAAAAATACAATCTGCACTCAAAGCCACTAAAGCGCAATTACGACAAAAAGAACAACGCCGAAGCGCTATTTACTCAGAATTAAAAGTACAAGAAGAGGCTATAGCTGATACAGCCAAAGCCCTCAATAGTACACGAATACAGTTGATTCAAAACAAGGTAGAACGTGACGATTTAACCCGTCAGAAAATGATCCTTGATCAGAATGTAACAAAGCAACAAGCCGTGATGGCAAAACATATCAAAGCATCGTATATCGCGGGTAACTATGATTATGCCAAGATGTTATTTAATCAAGAAGATGCAGCTAAGTTTGAGCGTGTACTGACTTATTACCAATTTCTATATAAACAACGAAAGCAGACAATCGATCAGTTTCGTACCGATATTAGTAAATTGACTCAAATCGAACAAGCGCTATTTGCAAAAGAGCTAGAGCTCAATGATTTGTTGGCCACGCAGCAGGCACAGCAGTTAGTGCTTAATACCCAGCGGTCTAAACGCGAATTATCGATTAAACAGTTAGAACAACAAATTCAAAGTGATACAGCCAAAATTGAACAACTAGAGGCCGACGAATTACGGATCGCCGAAGCGATTGAACAAGCTCGCCGTGAAAGTGCAGAACAACAATCTTTAGCTGGATTACTGCCTTATAAAGGTGCATTGTTACACCCAGCAGAAGGACGTTTGCGTCGTTTATTTGGACGAGTTAGGCAAGGTCAAGTGCGTTGGAAAGGGGTTTTGTTTCAAGGAGAAGAAGGTTCTGAGATCAGGGCTATACAAACGGGTCGGGTATTGTTTTCTGAATGGTTACGGGGATTTGGGCTAGTCATGATAATTGACCATGGCAAAGGCTATATGTCGGTATATGGTTATAATCAAGCATTACTTAAACAACCAGGTGACACGGTCCGTCGAGGTGAAACAGTTGCCTTAATGGGGCAATCAGGCGGGCAAACTCGTCCTTACCTGTATTTTGAAATTCGTCGCAAGGGGATCCCCGTGAATCCTACCGCATGGTTATCGCAACGCTGAGTTATGCACAGTTTCAAAGATCGTGTAAGAAATCGTCTACTTTTAGTGCAAATAGCGGTGTAAGTTGTTATTCTCTAGTGACGTTGTCGAAGGTTAATCGTTCACATGTACCTAATATGCCCTCAATTCATCTCTGATATGCAGCGAAACATTTCACGTTTCGTTATCATGTGTGTGTTGTGGTGGAGCGTGTTAGCAGGCACAATGCTGAGCATGACACAGGCTGCAACGACAGCAGCTAATGATTTAGCAATAACGTTTGTAAAGCCAAGTTATATCAGTATTATTATCGATGATATTGGATACAAGCACGGTGATAAACGCTTTACTCAACTCCCCAAAGAAATCTCCTTTGCTATATTACCCCACGCACATTATTCGTATGATTTAGGTCTAGCTGCGGGTGATCAAGGGCGTGATGTCATGTTGCATTTACCCTTAGAATCGATTGTTCCTTCGGGGCTACTCGGCGATGGTGCATTAATGACATATATGGATCGAGTTGAATTACAAGAGACATTTGCTAGTGCTTTAGCTTCGGTACCGAATGCCATTGGCATCAATAATCATATGGGCAGTAAATTTACACAATTATCCGGTCCCTTGTATGCGTTGATGGATCTGGTCGCGCAACAACAATTGTTTTTCATTGATAGTCGCACAACGCCTTTTTCTAAAGTTGAGTCTATAGCGCGACAAAAGGGCATTGAGACAGCGAGGAGAAATATATTTTTAGACCATGTCACTTCGGCTGATTTTATTGAAGGGCAGTTTAAGCAATTAATCCGCCAAGCACAACGAAATGGTCATGCCTTAGCGATAGGGCACCCTCACGATAAGACGTTGGCGTTTTTATTACAAAATTTACCCGTATTGAAACAACACAATATTCAATTGGTCGGTATTCAAGATTATTTGTATCTTACTGATACAAAAGCTAAAATTCCGAATCCTGCCATGCATACAGAGCAACCCGCGTTACAGACTGCACCACAGCCGTAGAAAATATTAGCGCACCCCTAACTTTATGTTATACTATAACATCTTAGTAAAGCCAGAATGTGAAAGCAAAGCGTGAACAAAACCAGTACTACAACATCAACCGATACTAATTCGGTATCGCAAGATACTGACAATACAATGTATGACAGAGCGGGGATATGGATCTCAAGCATCTGTGCATTTCATTGTCTAGCATTACCAGTGTTGCTGCCCATGGTACCTTTGATTGCGAGTTCTTTTTTTGCTGAAGTATGGTTTGAACGAATGATCCTTAGCATTTCAATTTTAATCGGTTTCATTGGTTTGTTTATTGGTTTTTACAAATATCATCGTCAACTTTATCCCTTATATTCGTTAACAATAGGTGGCATTATCTATTGGCATAAAGATATGTTTGGGCATGAATACGAGCCGTTTACGATTGCCGTTGGCGCATTGCTGATTATTGTTGCTCACTATATCAATATGAAACTATGTCGTTCTTGTAACAGCTGCCAAGCAGATAGTTGTGCTAGCTCGGTTGCATCATAAGCGTATCATTACTAAATATCGCATCCACTTGCCACTGCGCTAAGCGTTGTGCTGTAGCAAGGTCATTGACCGTATACACCCACACTTGTTTACCTAAACGATGCGCATCAGCTATAAGCTCGGGGCTAACCATATCCTGAGCTGTTGCCACAATATCAAATCTTCCTAATACGGCATACTGTGCTAAATCTTTTGGTAAATGAGCAATCAGCCCAGCATATTGAGTGTGGATTCCAGCCTTCTGATACGCATCTAATAAACAATGATTAAATGAAGATAATACCGTGCCAGAATGAATTAATCCTCTTTGTTGTAAATCCAATAAGTGTCGAATAAATAACGTATTGTCATCGACAGATTTGACTTCAATATTGATGCTTAAAGGGTGTGATGAAACGACTGTCAATACTTGCTCTAAAGTCGGTATTTCATATGTCATTAGTTGTTCAGCGGTGAGTGCCGATATGGGAATATTCAACTGATGGGTGCGAGTTAACGTCTCGTCATGGATCACCAAGGCGTGACCATTGATGTAATGCACGTCAAATTCAATTCCAGCAATAGGATGGGTTAACGCGAGCTGAAATGCGGCTAATGAGTTTTCTGGTGCATATTGGCTGGCGCCGCGGTGAGCAATGATTTTCATAGTGGTTAGCCTACACGAATATGTTAAATTAAAGACTAAGCAAAACTGTCATTAAAGGTATTTATGCTTTGGTCTCTTGCTCAGTTCGCTGAGAACGCTGAACACGTTGGGTATTAATAGTTTCGTATACTGCGGCAGAAATGACCATTAATCCACCTAAAATGGTTTGCCAACGCGGATCTTCACCTAAAAAGATGATGGCAAAAACTACACCATAAAAAGGCTGCATGCAAGCAACGAGTGAAAAGGTCTTAGCGCGTAAATGTCGCAGTGCTGCAGCAACCGCTGTGTGTGGAACAGCAGTAAAAAAAATGCCCAAGGCAGCCAATAATCCCCATGTGTTGGCATCTGCGCTTGCGATCTCTTCAATGCCCAATAAGGCAATGCAGCCAGTGACAATTAAGGTTTGGTAGGCCATGGCCCGAGTGCCGGAATAATGGGAAAAAAACTTACGATGCATGAGGTTACGCATCGAGTATAAAAAAGCGGAAAATACGCCGACACCAATGCCTAGTGTGACATCATTGTCAAATGACACATCTGGCACCATGATCGCAATCCCAATAAAGACAACCAATGCACTACAGATATCTTGCCAAGCGAGTTTGATCCCCTCAAAGATCGGCTCTAATAACACCGTGATCACAGGAAACGTAAATAATGCAATGATCCCAACCGACACCGACGACAATTGCATGGCTAAAAAGTACGTCACCCAATGCGCAGCCATCACCACACCAAGTACAGCGCCCATTAAATAGTCACGCTTAGAGTCGAGGCGCATTGATTCGCCCAAAACTCGCACCAACAAGTACAAAAACACACAAGCAAAAAATGAACGGCCTAACGTTATCGCCATCGCAGAGAGCGGAATAATTTGCGAAAACAATGCGGTGCCACCTAACAAGATGACAGTTAGGTGCAACGAATAGAGACTACGTTTGACAGGATCCATAACGATCTCCAATAGAATTAAGGATTAATCGTTAGATTTAATAGTGGCAAAAGTCTGGCCTAAGCGGGTGACATCATCAGCTATTAATTGACCGAAGTCGACTTTGTTAGGTTCAAAACAGGCAACGATGGTTGAGCCAAGCTTAAATAAGCCCATCTCTTCGCCTTTTTGTAATGTCACACTGTCGCCAGAGGCATCAGTGTACTGCCAATGTGTAACGTGCTTACCAGCAGGAGGCGTCACATTACCGGCCCAAATTGTTTCGATACTGGCTACGATGGTTGCACCAACTAATACGATCGCCATTTTACCAATTTCAGTATCAAAAATAGCAACAACACGTTCATTGCGGGCAAACAATCCTGGAACATTTTGTGCGGTTAATGGATTGACAGAGAATAATTCACCTGGCACATAAATCATGTCGGTCAATTTACCGGTCATTGGCATGTGAATACGGTGATAATCGCGAGGTGATAAGTAGATAGTGGCAAAATCGCCACCTTTAAACGGCGCAGCGATTGTAGCATCTCCGCCTAATAAGGCCGTTAAGCTATAGTGATGCCCTTTGGCTTGGAAAATCGTATCACCTTTAATGGGGCCTAGTTGACTGACTGTACCGTCAACCGCATGGCCTAATTCTTGGCTATCATCACTGAAAGGACGTAAACCGTCTTTTAATTGGCGGGTAAAGAAGGCATTGAACGACGAGTAATGCTCTGGGTTTTCATGTTGTGCTTCGCTCATATCAACGTTAAATTGTTTGATAAAAGCACGAATGATAGTGGTGGTGACACGGCCGTATTCGGCAGCTGCCAGAGCGCCAACGAGGCGTGATAATGCATGTTTAGGTAAAATATACTGTAATTTAATTTTTAGCCAGTTGATCAACGCTAATACTCCAAGGACAAAATAAGGCGCTATTGTACTGGAAAAAAGCGCGGATGTACGCAATCAAAAAGTACTTAATCATTAGCTTTTAGAATAACTAGGGCGCTTTTCTTCCATTGCATCGATAATTTTGTGATAAGACTCATATCTTGCTTCATCAATGATGCCATTATCAACGGCGTCGCGGATCAAACAACCAGGATCATCACCATGCTTACAATCACGAAATTTGCAGCCACCTAAATAATCTCTAAACTCAATAAATCCGCGGGTAATTTGTTCATCAGGTAAGTGCCATAATGAAAATTCACGTACCCCTGGTGAGTCAATTACATCGCCACCTTCGGTAAAATGTAACAGTTTCGCTGTAGTCGTTGTATGGGTGCCCAAACCTGAATTTTGCGAGATATCGCCCACGACTTCATCAGCATCTGGCAGTAATTGATTGACTAGTGAGGATTTACCCACACCAGATTGACCGACGAACACACTAATGTTGTCGGTTAATAACTGGGCTAAATCTGCAATACCCTCACCAGTTACACAGCTTGTCAGCAAGACTTTGTAACCAATGTCGTGGTATACCGATAATAGGTCGATGACCATTTCGCGGTCTTCTTCATCGAGCAGTTCCATCTTATTAATCACAATGACGGGTTGTATTTGTACGTCTTCGCACGCCACCAAATAACGGTCAATGATATGTGGTGATAAGGTTGGCACAATTGAACTTACGATTATGATTTGGTCGATGTTGGCAGCAATGGGTTTGACGCCATCATAATAGTCGGGACGCGTCAGGACTGTTTTACGGTCATGGACGACCTCAATAATGCCTAAATCACGCGGTTCATCGGAAATACTAGGACAAAAAATAACACTATCACCGCACACCACTGATTCAATAGTGCGACGTATATGGCATTTGTGTAGCTTCCCATTTGCATCTTCAACATTTGCATGTTTACCAAAACGGCCTACTACTATAGCGGGTTGAGCGGTACCAAGATTATTATGCTCAATCGGCGTTTTGGTTAAACGTAGAGAACGGTTCGTTGATACTTGACGTTTTTGTCGATGGGTGAGTTTTGGTTTTTTTGCCACTTTAGCCTAGTCGATGTAAAATAAAACTTATTGTAATACCCATGTTACCGTTAAGATATAGGGATTACCATGTATTAATTACGCCGAATCGATTTCACACGACGGACAGGATATTTTATGAGTGACATGAGTCAAGCAACATTAAGCCCACAATGCAATGATAGCAATCTCATTTGGATTGATATGGAAATGACGGGGCTAGATCCAGATACCTGTGTCGTTCTCGAAATCGCCACGATAGTGACCGATGCACAATTAAATGTGTTAGCGGAAGGCCCAGTCCTCGCTGTACATCAATCTGATGACGTATTAGCCAACATGAATGAGTGGTGCATTGATGTGCATGGCAAGACAGGTTTGACCCAACGATGTCGAGATAGCAAAATAAGTGCAATTGAAGCACAAGCACAGACGATTGCATTTTTATCTCAGTGGGTACCGGCGGGAAAATCACCACTGTGTGGTAACACAATAGGACAAGACCGACGTTTCATGGTCAAATATATGCCTGAGCTTGAAGCCTATTGTCACTATCGAAGTATCGATGTTAGTACGATTAAAGAACTGGCTGCTCGCTGGCAACCTGATGTTTTAAAAGGGTTTAATAAAAAAGGCGTGCATTTGGCATTGACTGACATCCAAGAATCAATCGCTGAATTACAATACTATCGAACGCACGTTTTTAAAATTTAATTGATAAAAGACTTGCAAGGCTCAAATATTTTTGTAAAATGCGCTCCTCAATTGCGGGAATAGCTCAGCTGGTAGAGCACAACCTTGCCAAGGTTGGGGTCGCGAGTTCGAATCTCGTTTCCCGCTCCAAACACGAAAAAACGTCGTCTTTAATCATTAAAGTCGGCGTTTTTTGCTTTTCGGTATTCATTTACTTACGCCTACCCCTTGTACCGAACTAAAGAAACGCTTAAAATCTGCACGGTTAAAAGTACGTCAACTAATAATAATTACACACTATTACATTTATAATTAATAAACGGGATACCTCCATGAAAGCACCTACTCACGCGCGTTTTAATGCGTCGTTAGTCGCTATTGCAGTTGCCACAGGCTTAGTGCCAATGCAGCAAGCTATCGCACAAACAAACGAAGCTCAAATTGAAAAAATTGAAATCACTGCGACGCGTCGTACTGGAACGGTTCAAGACGCGCCGTTAAATATCACAGCCCTAACGGCTGATACATTAGCAGAACAAAACATCGGTCAATTAGAAGATGTTGCACGCTGGGTACCTGGTTTGACGGTCGTTGATCAAGGTGGTCGTAATGATTCGCCGATTATTGTGCGTGGTTTGAACACCAACTCAACGGGCCCAGGTGCTAATGGTGGCACAGTTGCTACCTATTTAGGTGAGTTGCCGTTATTCTTAAATATGCGTTTAACCGATATTCAACGTGTTGAAGTATTAATCGGTCCACAAGGTACGCTGTATGGCGCAGGAACATTAGGCGGTGCGATCCGTTATATCCCGAAAGAAGTCGAGTTAGATATGACTTCTGGTGAAGTCTATGGCGATATTTTTTCTGTATCTGAATCAGATTCTTTAGGTGGTGAATACGGTTTTGTCTTTAATACGCCATTAATTAACGATAAATTAGGCTTCCGTGCATCATTAAATTATTACAACGACCCTGGCTTTATCGACTACAACTATGTTGTGCGTCAAGGTGGTGTGTCATTAGCCGATCCTGATTGGAATGACGCTGCAGCGGTAGAAGATAATTTACGTCAAGTTAAAGATGCCAATGGCGAAACGACGTTAACGGGTCGTGTCGCTGTGCGTTGGACGCCAACAGACAAAATCGATGCAACGTTAGCGTATTTTTACCAAAGCCAAGATGTGGAAGGTCGTTCTATTTCACATTATAACGCTCTACCAGAATCCAATGCACTTAGCGGTCAACCGGGTCAATACGACTCTGCATATCGTTATGAAGAGCCACGTGAAAAAATCGATGAGCTATTAAGTCTTGAAGTGACGGCTGATCTAGGTTTTGCAGAATTAACGGCTGCTGCCGGTGTCTCATCATTTGAAGCTGACGGTCAACGTGACCAAACGGATTTATTAATTCGCTTAAACTACAGCTACGAAGATTTCCCTGCGTTCTCAGCATTTACGCGTGAACAAGATAACTCAGATGTCACTACTGGTGAAGTACGTTTAGTATCGACGTATGAATCAGACTTTAGCTGGATTGCGGGTGTGTTTTATAACAAATTCGAATCGGATAATCGTTCAGCAGAATTTACGCCAGGTTATGACACCTTTTTAGGTGGTTCACGCCCGGATGCGCTTGAGTATTTATCAGTGGGTGAATCCACCATCACTGAATCAGCAGTGTTTGGTGAAGTGACTTATCAAGCGACAGATAAATGGGATGTCACTCTTGGTTTACGAGCTTATCAGTATGATGTTGAAGCAAGATCTGCCATTGATTTACCATTATTTTATACGGTTTTTGAAGATCGCGCTCCAGACTCGATTGTTTTAGATTATGACACTGAAGCGACGGATGATTCTGGTACGTTAATGAAGTTCAATACTTCATATAAATTCACTCCTGATTTAATGGCGTATTTCACCGTATCTGAAGGTTTCCGTATCGGTGGCGCAAATGGCGTAGCAGCATGTCCAGATAACATTGATACGATTGAATC
>JAQXDG010000026.1 GCA_029251505.1 Glaciecola sp.
TCTTATTTTAGCGTAAACAAGAAATACTAGTTATCAACAGGCTAAGGTTTCAACAGCTCTAACATCCTGATATTTACAACTTAAAGGGGCGTTCATCTCTCGACCATAATACATAAAATTAAGCCTATACGCTGTTAGTAACAGCGTCAAACGACAACAATTTTTGCCACACGAACCTGAATATTTAGTGATTGCCGTAAAACTTTCACATATCAACGATTATAATATTCTGGTAACGACAATAGTGTCAGTATCTCATTCGTCACTGCTATTTCACCATTCTCACACAGAAAATATTTAAACTTCAGCGCAGCAATGTTAGATTCGATGTATTGGACATACAGCAAGTAATGCAAGTTCGTCTATTGAGGTTTATATGTGTTAGCTTAAGTGTATAAATCAGGTAAATTTGTCGCTAATCTCTGCTAATTTTTTGAAAGAGTGCAAAGTCAGTCGGTGATACGACCATTGTTAAAAAATAGTCGTTCTAAAAAGAAATTACCGCTAAAATCGTAAAGAAAACAAAGGTAGATGAGATATTATGTCAATTGACAATATTAATAACGGATTAGCTAACAACGCTCAGTTAGATAATCAACGCACAACTCAACAACATGAAGCTCCAATTGCAAGTAAAACCACAGCGAAAACGGTTTCTCAAAACTCAATATCGTTGACACCATATGTACAAAATTCGCACAAATTTCACAATGAAGTACTCGAAGCGCCAGTGAATAAAGCTAAAGTTGATCAATTACGTACTTCCATTTCAAATGGTGAATACCGTGTTGTTCCAAAAGACTTAGCGTCAAAAATTACTAAAATGAAAACCCTGATATTTGGTTTTTAATGTCACATAAAAAATCAAATAGACTATCTATAGGCATTATTTAGATTAACAATTGGTGCAGCAAAAACAACACCTCAGTGGTGCAGGTACCAATATTGTATTAAGCCAACCGACTGAGACCTATTTTAATATTGTGTATATCCAACCCGATGTCAGTGTTATTCAAACTGAAGATACATTTTTATCTCATAATATTCAGACCAATGACTGGGTCGTCGTGGTTGAGTAATTTCGATTACTAGGGTGATCTAAATACGCTATAATCAGTAAAAATAAAAAATATTTAAAGGGACTGTTCATGGCAAACCATAGCCCACATAATCAAGTTGAGAGAAGCTCGCATGATGCTGATGATATTGCCGCGTTTACCCAGGAAATGGCCGACGTCGTACCGATTAAACACAATGACAAAGTGGCGATCAAAGCCAATGATGTATTAGATTTAGCACGAAAACTAAAGCGAGAAGCCCTCGAAAAAGAAGAACATTACAATCAATATGGTTTATCGCTGACACTGAACCATCCTATTGATCCCTATGATGTCATCAGTTACAAGCAAGATGGTATACAAAACGGCGTATTTAAAAACCTACGTTTAGGCAAGTATTCATTAGAAAGTCGCCTTAAATTGACGCAAATGACAATTGAAGAAGCTAAAAATACGCTTGCTGAAGCTATTGAATTGAATTTCACACGTGGGATTAGAGTCATGTTAATTCAACATGGCCTAGGATTACACAGTCAACCGGTACCGGGTAAATTAAAAAGTTATGTCAATATGTGGTTACCCACCATTCCCCATGTTATTGCTTGCCATTCGGCACAACCAGCACATGGAGGGTTAGCAGCCACTTATGTCATGATGAAGAAAAACCCTCACCAGAAAATGATTAATCGTGAAAAACACGCCAAGAGAAGTTAAAAAAACACCGCAGCGTTAGCACTTGCATTGATTGCCGCAGTCACTGTCAGAATAATGACAGCCAAAAAGACACTTGTAAATCCGATTTTTTTATTACGTTTTAACATCTAACACACTCATCTG
>JAQXDG010000050.1 GCA_029251505.1 Glaciecola sp.
CCCACGTACACCAGGCAGTGCACCTTACTAAAAAAGTATGCCTGATTAAAAAGCATTAACGACAAATATTTGAAAAAGTAATCAACTGTAGTGGTGGGTTACTTTTTTTTTGCATGATGGTTAAATTACCGTTCCTCTTTTGTATGCCATATCCGTAGAACATAAAAACAATTATTCCTAATTTCATATCGCATTTCATAATGGCCTACTAGTAATCTGCGAATTTCTTTACATTCAAATTCGTCAAGCCTTTCACCTATTCTAGGTTGATGGATAATCTTATCGGGCGCTTGAGTTAATGTTTGTATAATTCTCGCGGCAGCAATATGATTTATAGGCGCTAAAAATTCATATAAGCGTTGCAAATCCGATAAGGCGCTACGAGTCCATTTTATTTCCATTACCGAGGTATCAACATTGGTTTATCAGTATCTAGACTGTTCGCCCAAGTTTGTACAGTTTGATGATCTGTAACATTATCATCATCAATATCTTGAATTGCCTCTAACGTTAAACGATGTCGCTCTTCTTCTTGGGCAACCCAATCACCTAATGCTTGTTTTACAATCCACGCTTTTGATCTTTCAAGGCGCTGAGATAAATCATTCACTTTATCAGCTAAAGATACAGGTACATGTGCTGTTATCACTTTTGTTTTCAAGGGATATACCTCCATTTTATGTTAAAAAAATCATAAATTAATATTGTTATTCAAATACAATCACTTTGATTGATTATGATCTTATATTAGTCATTACAACAAATAAATACAAACAAACAATCAAGCCACATTATGCATAATTAATTGATGTCTTCCCCCTGAAAGATTAAGTCAATTACACCACAATTTAGGTTATCTCACACTAATTGCGTCAAACAGACATACCCTCTTGATATATCCCTCCCAAACCACTGAAATTTATAGACTTTAATTGTGGAACAAGTCTTGCTAATTAATATGTCAACACGCGCTTGAAGCGACGAAACTAACGAGTACTAGCCCATGATTACAACTCGTTACATTTGACAACAGAACTGTACATTTAGGTCAGTTATTATTTACACATCAAAATGGACATAAAGGCAGCACACATGAACAGCACACTCAAAAAAACCGGATTAGCCGTTATTATTATCGCCGTAGGTATTGGCGGTATGCTCGGAATAAAAGCAACGGCGGAAGAGAAAAAAGAAAAAGTAAAAGTTGATACCCGTCCATCAGTCAGTGTGCAAAACGCCGAATCAATCAATTATGATGTTGTGATCAAATCTAACGGTGAATTACGTCCGTTCGAAAGCACCGCTATGTCTGCTCAAGTTTCTGGTGAAGTCATTTCATGGCATCCAAATTTTGTTGAAGGTGGATTAGTCAAACGTGGTGATGTGCTGTTTACCATTGAAGCGGATCTCTATGACGCGGCCGTGTTACAAGCTGAATCAGAAGTATCACGCGCACAGGCAACCTTAATCGAAGAACAAGCGCGTGCGGATGTCGCAAAACGCGAAGCCAAAAATTTACCCGCCTCTAAAGTCACCGATCTGTATTTGCGTAAACCTCAACTATTGAGCGCACAAGCTGCATTAAAATCCGCTCAGTCGCGTCTTAAAATTGCAAACAAAGATCTCAACAACACCATTATCACAGCACCGTATGATGCATTAATTGTGTCGCGCGATGTTGGTGTAGGTCAATATGTTAATAAAGGCGTGCAAGTAGCACGATTAAATAACATTGAACGTGCTGAAGTCGTTTTTCCTATTGCCGGTTTTGATGCGACATTTTTGCCCAGTAGGATTGCCAATACTCCTGCAACAATCGTGTCACGCGGTGCAGAAAAAACCTTACGCCAAGGCATAATTGTTCGCGATTTAGGTCGAGTAGATCAAGCGACTAGAATGACCCATTTAGTGGTTCAAATTGATGACCCTTACAGCTTAAAAACGAATGCACCTCGCATTAAATTTGGCACCTATGTTGAGGTGAACTTTAATGGTAAAACGATTAAAAATGTGTTTAAAGTAGCCCAGTCGCTTGTTAATAAACGGTCGATTTGGCTGTTAGATGACAACAATAAAATGGTCTCTAAGCCTGTGAATGTGGTACGTGAAGAAGGCGCTTTCTTCTATATCAATGAAGGATTAGCGGAACAAGATCGTCTGGTCATGACATTACCAGAATATCCACAAAACGGCATGGAAGTAAAAATCATTGGCGAACAGAGCCCTTTAGTTGCTGATAGCTCGCTACTGGGTGATTCGAGTGAATCTGATGGATCGGACGTTCAGTCTGATTCACAAGAATAAGGAACGATTCTCATGAGTGAACATATCACCGAAGACGTCGTGGATGTTAATAAAGAAGAAACCGGCTTAATCGCGTATTTTGCCAACAATTCAGTCGCAGCTAACTTGATGATGGGCTTTATCATCATTATGGGGTTAATCAGCTACAATTCGATTCAACGTCAAATGTTTCCCAATGTGGAAATCAACTTTATTAATGTCCAAGCTTCCTACCCAGGCGCAGCCCCTCGAGAAATTGAAGAAAGTATCTTAATTAAGATTGAAGAATCCTTGAAAGATATTACTGAAATCAAAGAAAGCGTCTCTCGTGCCTTCCGTAATGGTGGTCGCATCAGCCTGCGTATTCGTCAAGGTGAAGATTTAGCGTCAGTACTCGATAAAGTAAAACAACGCGTAGATAGTATCGGTACCTTCCCTGCTGATATGGAACCGATCCAGGTCACTCAGGCAGAATTTCAGCAAGATGTGATTGAGATGTCACTTGTGGGTGATGTGCCATTAGAACAGCTTAAGCCCATTGCGAATCAAATTGAAAATGAACTTCTACAACTAAACAATGTGTCGCTAGCGAATGCATCCGCCCCTGATGACGAGATTGCGATAGAAGTACAGCCTGAAACACTCAAACAATACGATCTAACCATCAATGATATTACTGCTGCAATTCGCCGTTACTCGGCTAATTTTTCAGCCGGTCAATTACGTACTGATGCAGGGATCATTGCCGTTCGCGTAGAGAACCAATACTACAACGGTGAAGAATTTCGCAACATACCAGTTAAAATTGGCGCAAACGGTGGTCGCGTCTTATTACAAGATGTGGCACTGATTAAAGATGGCTTTACCGAAGGTGAACGTTACTTTAAATACTCAGGTCAAAATGCGATCTTTATTGATGTCAAAGCGACGAAGTCACAAGATACCATTCCTGTCGCAGAGTCTGTCAAGGCCTATATTGAAGAAAAAAATAAAACCTTACCCCAAGGGTTAGAGCTCAAAGTTCTAGTGGATATGACCTACTACCTTAACGCTCGTTTAGATATGATGCTTGGTAATTTACTCCAAGGTTCTATCTTAGTGGCGTTGATGCTGACGTTATTTTTACGTTTTAAACTCGCTTTTTGGGTTATGGTTGGTTTACCTGTGTGCTTTTTAGGCGCCATGATGATGATGCCGATTTTTGGCGTCACAATTAATATTTTGTCTTTGTTTGCCTTTATTATGGTACTCGGGATTGTGGTGGATGATGCCATTGTGATTGGTGAATCTGCGTATAGCGAAGTAGAACAATATGGTGGCGGCGTCAATAACGTCGTACGAGGCGCAAAACGCGTCGCGACCCCTGCGACATTTGGAGTGTTAACCACTATCGCGGTATTTGCTCCCTTTACCCAATCTAGCGGTTTTGAAGGGGCGTTCTTCTATAATATCTCCATGGTCGTGATCTTATGTTTGGTCTTTTCACTCATCGAATCCAAACTCATTTTACCTGCGCATATCGCGCAAATTAACTTTACACCAATCAAAGAAAATGGCTTTAGAGATCGCTTTAATAAAGCCTTCTTTGGTTTTGTAAATGGTAAATACCGTCGTTTTGTCGAACGATGTGTCGAGTATCGCTGGGCGGTGTTTGCGTTCTTTATTGCCATGCTATTAATCAGTTTTGGTTTAATCCAAGCCAATTATGTCCGTATGGTGCCAAACCCGAAAGTCCCGCACGATTTTCCATCTATAAGCATAGAGATGAGTGAAACAGTATCGGATCAAACCACCATCGATGCCCTTAAGACGATTGAGAAAATCATTTTGGATGTTGATCAAGAAACCATTGATGCCGAAGGCTCTGGTATGATCCGTGATATCTTAGCCTTTAACCGAGGGCGCACAGAAGCTCGGATAGTGGTACCACTCGTCGATGAAGAATTACGTCTTTA
This sequence comes from Glaciecola sp., assembly GCA_029251505.1. Lineage (GTDB taxonomy): Bacteria > Pseudomonadota > Gammaproteobacteria > Enterobacterales > Alteromonadaceae > Opacimonas. The sequence continues at coordinate 4,239 of JAQXDG010000050.1, forward strand.
TGATACGTTCGAGTTAGCACGACGCTGGCGTGAACGCATACCCGAAATTGCAGGCATGAAGTCATTTTCAATCCAAGATGATGTTAACGGCGGTAATGATGATGGTGAGTTTGGTTATCTTATTTATGGCAGTGATATTACAACGCTTAATGCCGCAGGCCGTTATCTGATTTCTTTACTGCAACAAGAAAATGGGTTGTTTGATATTAGCTCAACCATCGATCCTGCGAGTAAAGAGATCCGCATGTCATTGTTGCCGGTTGCCGATGACTTAGGACTTGATATCTCGAATATTGCGCGTCAGGTTGGATTGAGTTTTTATGGTGGTGAAGCCCAGCGCGTCATTCGTAATGGTGAAGAAGTCAAAGTCATGGTGCGTTACCCACAACTCACCCGTGAACGTTTTGCTGAGTTAAAATATACCATGATTAAAACGCCAACCGGTCAAGAAGTGATGCTCGGTGATGTGGTTGATCTGACTGAAGAACCGGGTATTTCGTATATTCGTCGCGAAGAAGGTTATCGCACCGTTTATGTTTGGGGTGCCATTGATGAAGAGGCCGTCGAACCGAGTGCGGTAATTGACCAAATCAAAGATAATCTATTGCCTAAAATGAAAGAAGCTTTCCCAGCAGTTAAAACTCAGTTAGGTGGCACCATTGAAGAGCAACAAGCTCAACAAGATGAACAATTCATGTTCTTTTGGGCTGGAATGATCATGGTATTTATCTTATTAGCCGTTCCGCTTAAAAGTTACGGCCAACCCTTGATCATCATGTCGGTCATCCCTTTTAGTTTAACAGGGGCGATTTGGGGACACTTTTTACTCGGTATTGATTTGTCGATGATGTCGACGTTTGGTTTAATCGCAGCGGCAGGCGTAGTGATCAATGATTCATTAGTGATGACAGATTATATCAACCAACGCCGTAAACAAGGTTACGATGTGAAAACGGCTGTTTTAGAAGCTGGTTGTGTGCGTTTCAGAGCGATTACATTAACTTCCATTACGACCTTTTCTGGCGTGCTCCCGATTATGTTTGAAACAAGTCTACAAGCTTCATTTGTGATCCCAATGGCAGTCGCGCTAGGATTTGCGGTCTTATACGCTACATTAGTGACATTAGTTTTAGTACCGTGTTTATATATCATTTTACTCGACTTAACTCGTCCCGTTAACTGGGTAAAAAATAAATTAACAACACGCACAAACATTGAATCTAATACGCCAGTCGTGACCAATGAGTAGTCAAGTGGCGTCATCTCATGACATTAGGTCATTGATTGGATTGGTATCGCTTGTTAATGAAAAAAAACAAGGAATAGTTAAATTATAAGCGGTGGTGCCGATATAAAATCAATGGATATGCACGTCTAGCAAAGGCGAGCATAACGGGTGTTTCACGGCGCTAAGCTAACTAGGAGTCAAGGATGACAAGGATCTTAATTACTGGGATCGTCACGCATGGATAGATTGTTAGCAACCTTTATTTCGGAAGCTAGAGATAATCTAGAGATTAGCGCGACGTGCTTTTTAGCCTTAGAGCAAGACCCGACTAATACCGCGACGCTCGATACTGTATTTCGCAGTGTGCATACCATGAAAGGGGCTTCTGGATTATTCGATATTATTCCCTTTACCAACGTCATGCATGAAGCTGAAAGCGTCCTTGATCGCATGCGTTATGCTGATTTGGCCTTAACTTCAGACCATATCGACACTTTACTTGATAGTATGGATCAAGTAAGTAGGTGGCTAGACGAATTAGAATCCACGCAAACCCTTGACCAAAGTGTTGATGAATTATCGAACAGATTATGTGTTGAATTACGCGCCATTACAGGCACACCAAATTCGAACCATGATAAAACTATTCATGTCGACAAGATTGATACACTAACAGAATTAACAAACGCACCAAACTGGGTATCCCAACTACATCATGTAGCACGTAAAACACTATACAAAGAATTATTAATCAGCGACCGACACATCAATATCATTACCTATACGCCTGATCCACAATGTTTTTTAAATGGTGAAGATCCTATTCGTGTCGTCCAGCAATGCCCAGGTTTAATTGCCTTTCGTATTCAACCCCGTGATACATGGCCGCATGATAAAGCACTGATCGATCCGTTTAATTGTAATCTCATCATACACATACTAACGACGGCAGATCTAGCTCAAATCAATCAACATTTTAGATACGTTGACAATCAAATAGCAATTTTACAAATGGATCGTCAATTTTTAGCATCCCCTGAAGGCATGTTTAAACCGACTCAGGCATATCAATTATTTATTAATGATGTCAACTTCTCTGCGATGAATTTAGAATGGGATAAATTTGCCAGACAAGTTATCACCATGGCAAATATCAAAGCCAACGCACCATACCAAGAAACAATTTGCGATTGGTTGGTATTACTCAGTCATGAACAAAAACCCAATATTCGAATCATTAAAGCCTTACTTTCAGCATTTAATTACGGATTCTTTGATTTACAAGATGAGACGACAAATTCACTCAATCTAGCAAAACAAAGTTTTCAATCCTTACCTGATGCGTTGGTAAATTTAACGTTTGGCTATGGGGATGATTTATGTGAGTGTGATCATGATAACCACGCCAATATGGAGTACAAAACAGACACAGTAACGCAAATTGATATACTGCAAGCTGACAGCACTCCCATACAAAAAAAACTGCGCGTTGATCTGGCTCGAATCGATAGTTTAATGGCGTTAGTCGGTGAATTAATGGTAGCCAAAAACACCCTGCCACTGTTAGCCCAGCAAGCACAGGAACGCGACGGTTTAAACGCTCTCGCTAAAGAAATTAACCGTCAGTTTTCAGTCATCAACCGTTTAAGCGAAGATTTACACGCAGCGATCATACAATTAAGAATGGTGCCCCTCGCGATTGCATTTCAACGGTTACCGCGATTAGTTAGGGGGTTATCGCGAAAATTAAATAAACAGGTCTTACTCAAGATTGAAGGAGACGAAACTGAAGCGGATAAAAATGTAATAGAAGAGTTACCGGAGCTATTAATTCATTTAGTGAGAAATAGCATCGATCATGGACTTGAATTACCACAAGAACGAGCGGCTAAAAATAAACCAGAACAAGGCCTCATCATATTACGTGCGATCCCTCGAGATTTTCAAGTATTGATCGAAATTGTAGATGACGGGAAAGGTATTGATCCTGAGGTAATTAAACGCAAAGCTTATACAAAAGGTCTGATTAATGCAAAGCAGCTTGAAACTATTTCCGATGAAGAAGCCTTGCAATTAATTTTTGTTCCTGGCTTTTCTACCGCTGAACAAATATCAGATATTTCTGGTCGCGGCGTTGGTATGGATGTAGTGCAAACTGCCATTAATCAAGCTGGCGGCTCAGTTCATGTGCAAAGTGAAATCGATAAAGGTACGATGATTCGTTTGTCATTACCGCT
>JAQXDG010000053.1 GCA_029251505.1 Glaciecola sp.
AGGTGCAGGTAATGGCAATAAAAGAAAGAGACCATCTCCAAGATATTCACGCAACACACGATGTGCATGTGATTAAAAACGGATTAGTTGATATACCTATGCTACAGCTGCTTTGTGCCCAAGGCAATCTTTTGTCTCAAGAACTCGATTTATGGGATAAGCAAACCGCACTGCGAATATTTAAAAGTATGCATTACATTCGTATTTTGGATGAACGCATGGTGAGTGCTCAACGGCAAGGACGGATTAGCTTTTATTTAGCTTGTACAGGAGAAGAAGCCTCGGTAATCGCCTCGACAGCGGCACTATCAAATGCTGATATGGTGATGTCACAATACCGTGAACAAGGCGTGCTAGCGTATCGCGGCTACCGTACTGAACAGTTTATGAATCAATTATTATCTAATGCGCTTGATCCTAATAAAGGACGGCAAATGCCGATCCATTATGGTGATAAAGCACTCAACTTTATGACCGTGTCATCGCCCTTAGGGACACAAATACCCCAAGCTGCTGGCTATGCGTACGGTCAAAAAATCGCAGGGGAGCCTGCACTCACGATATGTTATTTTGGTGAAGGCGCAGCTTCCGAAGGGGATTTTCATGCTGGGCTTAATATGGCTGCGGTACTGCACTGTCCGGTGATATTTTTCTGCCGGAATAACGGCTATGCAATATCGACGCCAGCGCATGAGCAGTTTGCCGGTGATGGCATCGCCTCAAGAGGCATTGGTTATGGTATCAATACCATCCGAGTTGACGGCAATGATCCACTAGCTGTATATCTAGCAACACTAAAAGCACGTGAAATCGCATTAACGGATAATTGTCCTGTGTTGATAGAAGCGATGACATATCGCTTAGCCGCCCATTCAACCTCTGACGATCCTGCTAGTTACCGTGCTAAATCTGAAGAACAAGAATGGCAACTCAAAGATCCCATTGCACGTATGCAGCGTCATCTCCAGCAGCAAGGGTGGTTTGATCAAACACATATAGATGAATATTGTACAACCCAACGTGCCGAGATACTCCAAGCATTAAAAACAGCTGAAATTCAACCTAAAATCGATATCAGCGAAATTGTGACAGATGTATACCAAAACATCCCTGCGCATCTTGCACGACAACGTGATGAGCTAATGGCGCATATCAAACTACACCCTGATCATTATCCTGCCACCATCATGAGTAATAAGGATTAATATGGCACAAATGAATCTATTACAGGCGATTAATCACGCATTAGTTACTGCAATGAGCGCAGATGATCATGTCATGGTTTTAGGCGAAGACGTGGGTCATTTTGGCGGTGTCTTTCGTGCGACAAGTGAACTACAAGCAAAGTTTGGACAAGCTCGGTGTTTTAACACGCCAATAACTGAACAGGGGATTATCGGGTTTGCGACAGGCTTAGCTGCGCAAGGACAAGTGCCAGTCGCTGAAATCCAGTTTGCCGATTATATCTTTCCGGCATTTGATCAAATCGTCAATGAAACCGCTAAATATCGCTATCGTTCAGGTGGGCAGTTTAACTGCGGTAACCTGACTATCCGGACACCTTATGGTGGCGGGATTGCAGGCGGGCATTATCATTCTCAATCTCCAGAAGCATTTTTTACTCACATACCGGGTATAAAAGTGGTGATACCGAGTAATCCATATTATGCCAAAGGGTTATTGTTAGCAGCGATACGAGATCCCGATCCCGTGTTATTTATGGAACCAAAGCGTATATATCGTGCTGCGGTCGGTGAAGTGCCTGAGGACGATTATACGTTACCTATTGGACGTGCACACGTGGTGCAAGAGGGCACTGATATTACGTTGGTAGCATGGGGCGCACAGGTATCGATAATTCAAAAAGCGGCAGCGATGGCTGAAGCTGAGGGCATTTCATGCGCCGTCATTGATTTATGTAGTTTACTTCCTTGGGATGTCAATACAGTCTGTGCCTCCGTAAAACGAACAGGAAGATTGTTGATTAATCATGAAGCACCTGTAACCAGTGGTTTTGCCAGTGAAATTGCAGCGACAGTACAAGGCGAGTGTTTTTTGTATTTAGAGGCACCAATCCAACGAGTGTGTGGGTTAGATACGCCTTTTCCACTCATTCATGAAAAAGAATATATGCCAGATGAGCATAAAACTCTTGCAGCGATTAAATACGCTGTGCATTTTTAAATAGGACATATTGCTATGCAAGAATTTATATTACCTGATATTGGTGAAGGTATTGTTGAGTGTGAATTATTAGCTTGGTTGGTCGCAGAAGGCGATACTATTGTGGAAGACCAACCCGTTGCCGAAGTGATGACCGATAAAGCAACGGTGCAGATCCCCGCAATGTATTCAGGTGTCATTACCAAACTACATTATCAAACCGGTGATATTGCTAAAGTCAATCAACCTTTATTTGCGATGGACGTGTCAGAGAGGCAGCATAAATCATTAGCCAGTCCAGCGGTTAGACGTCTTGCTAAAGAATCCGGTATTGATATTAATCTCATCAAAGGAAGTGGCACCAAAGGTCGAGTAATGAAGGGGGATGTAACGTCTAACGCACTTGATTATGTTACGCGTAACCCATCAGAACTATTAAAAATGGAGGACCAACAAACTACTCGAACGCCAGTTGAAACCACTAAAATGCGTGGGCTACACGCTGCGATGGCGAAGCACATGGCACATGCTTGGGCTAGCATCCCGCACTTCACCGTCAGTGACGAATGCACCATGGATAATTTGCTCGCTATCAAGCAGACGTTATCAGCCCAGTTTGCTCAAGCGGATATAAAACTGACGTTATTACCATTTATGGTTAAAGCGTTGTCATTAGCGATGCGCGAGTTTCCAATTATTAATGCATCAGTGAGTCAAGATGATGAGGCTATTGAGTATCATTCATCGCATCATATAGGCATTGCGATTGATACGCCTACGGGATTAATTGTACCTAATATTAAAGATGTTCAAGCGTTGAGTATTTATCAAATCGCACAGCGCATCCAAGAATTAGTCAAAGCAGCCCAACACAATCAATTATCCGCCGAGGATTTACGGGGTGGGACTGTCACGATTTCGAATATAGGTCCAATCGGCGGCATCACTGCCACGCCAATCATAAATCATCCGCAAGTGGCGATAGTCGCATTAGGTAAGATCCAACGTTTACCTCGTTTTAATGAGCACGACGAAGTAGTTGGCGTTAATATTATGAATATTAACTGGTCGGGTGATCATCGCGTCATTGATGGAGCGACTATGGTGCGTTTTAATAATGCGTGGATGCAGTATTTAATCCAACCGGTTGCAATGTTAACCCATTTACGTTGATATAATTTGTCACTCACCTGTGATAAAATTGATGTCTTTGTTACGTATATTCATTTTCGATAAAGGTGTCTTTTGTTAAGTTATCAACATATTTACCATGCCGGCAATCATGCCGATGTCATTAAACATCTCACGCTGTTGAGTGTTTTAGACAAACTGCAACAAAAAACCAAACCTTATACGCTCATCGATACCCATGCTGGTGCAGGCATGTATCGTTTAACCGATGCTAAAGCCCAAAAAAATGCTGAATATCAATTTGGGGTAGGCTTGTTGTCGGATTCTACGTTACAGCAACACCCAGCACCCTTATTACAACAGTATTGGGAACGTGTGAGTGCTGAATATGCACAACAACATTATTTAGGCTCTGCCGGTTGGATGCAGGCTTATTTACGTCCTGGCGACCATGGGCATTTTTGTGAATTACATCCGGCAGTGTATCCAGAACTGACCGCATACTTAACCAAATCAAATGCCCATAGCTATCAACAAGATGGTTTTAAACAACTCGTTGCTTTGTTACCACCGTTAGCTAAACGTGGTGTGGTATTGATCGACCCACCGTATGAGCAGATCGGTGAGTACAGCCAATGTGTGTCAACAATCGAGCAATCTCTAAAACGCTGGGCTACGGGCTGTTATTTGTTGTGGTATCCGCTAATATCTACTGAAAACGGGGCGAAACAAGCCGCGTCAGGCCGTATGATCCGAGATTTAAAGGCATTAAGTGCCAACGATTCTGTCAGTAACATGGCACAAATAGAATGGTTAATTGAGACACCTGAATATTATCAAGGCATGTATGGTAGTGGGATCATTGCGATTAATTTGCCGTGGGGATGTGCTGACGCCATCAACGCTGCGTGTGCGGCATTGCATGCAGAAGTCACTCGAGATCAAGGTCCCTTACCGCGAGCCAGTTTCAAATTTCATTGGCTAAAAGCACCGCAATAGCATGACCACCTTGTCTGGTAAGCATGATTTACTTGCACACCCTCAGGATATTGGGCATTTTTATATACCTGAAGACCAGTCAATTTACTTACTGTCATCAAAAGATGCGAAAAAATTAAAAGATTGGATTGAGTTATGTATTGAAGAATTAACTCGGTTAGGCTACCGACAGGTTGAGTTAATTGGTAAGGGCGCGTTTGGCTTTGCATTTGCTGGTGTTACTGCACAAAATCAAGCGTTAGTGTTTAAGTTTACGCGCATTAATTTACCACAAAGTGTCCATGATAAATTAGCCGAAGAAGCCCATATGTTGGGACAATTATCTCATCCCGCGATCCCTAAATTACTTAGCTATCAACAGATTAATAAGCAATCGGTACTGGTGATGGAACGCGCGCCAGGTATAGATCTAGAGGCATACAGCCTATTACATGGTCGAATACCCGTGCAAATGGCGCATGCTATCTTATTACAGTTACTGGATATCTTAGCGTATCTGCATCATTTTACACAACTCGACCAACTTAAACCCATCGTTCACGGTGATATCAAACCTTCTAATCTGATGTGGGATGAGACGACGCAAAAACTTTTTTTGATTGATTGGGGCAGTAGTGTATATGCGCAAGTTGACTTACAACATCAGCATGTCGGTCATAATGTAATGGATTTACTCTCCCAAGATCTACAAACCAGTAACAGTAAATTAGGTGATGTGTATTTTATTGGACCTGAGCAACTTAAGGGTGCCTTATCTTCACCTTACTTTGACTACCAAGGTTTAGCGAGTACGTTGTATGCCTTATGCTCAGCTCAAAGTGCTCGCTTTGGTAAAGAGGTTATTGCTCCCAATTCACTTGGTTTACCGCAACTCATAGCCGAATTACTCAACGCATTGATGTTAGCTAACGACAACGATCTAGTCACACAACAAGATAGGGTGGTGAAGTATTTAACCCAGCAACGTTTTTACCTAGAAAATTTAGTGTTGCCAATTCATCTCAATGCGTCTCATCAGCCATGTGTTTTACCCTGTCGAGTATCCGCGACACAACAAACCATAGATACGGTCGTATATAGTTCACGTAAATCATTTTTGCGTGAGCATAGTGAGTTATCAGACCATGCAATAGAGACATTAAATGATGCACAATTTGACCGTTATTATAAACAATATTTGCAAGGGATGGGCGAAACGGAAAAAGCCTTTATCGCTGCTGTATCACGTTTAGGCCGCTACCGAGTGGTGGGAGGACTGGCTATTCGTTGGCATGAGGGCGGGATTGCCGTTGATTCGAATCTAAATTTATATCCGGTTATGCCAAGTTGTACCGATAATGTTAAGGCGACTGCTCACAATCAGTACCTGATGGCTTTTGAGCAAGCTGTCAATAATGTGATTACGCTTGCGCGCGCAATTAAGCGAGAAGGGGTGTTTAAAGCCTGTTTGTTTGATGCCCGTGCGACATTACATATTGAGCGTAATTCCCCCGCAGATCCATTTGTCGTTCCTCAGGATATGCATATTGTGTTTAGTATCGCCAATCATCACTTGGCAGATCAACGTTCACAGCAACATTCGTATTTTGAAGATGGCGTTGATCCAGATGAATATTTACAACTGCCGCAAGCTATTTTATTATTAATCGAACAACTAAATGATATACACCATAGTGGGTGTATTATTTTTGAAGCGTTACCTACACATTTAAAAATTCATAATTTTTTACAATTATTAGATGATCAATATGTAGATTTATTTAAGGCACTATTACATGAGCTGTTGCAACATGTGCCGAATATCACCGGCTTAGGTATTTCAGGGTTTATGAAATTACCAAATAAAGATACGCGACAATTCACTCATCAGGCTCATGTTCCTGAACATTTTTTTCCGCGTAACACGCGAACAATACTAGAGAGCCCAAACCTATGATTGCTGAGATTCAACTCACTAAGTTATTTACATTAGAAACAATTGAACAAGGGCTGTACCGAGGGATCAGCTGGGATTTAGGCTTCCCGGCAATCTTTGGTGGTCAGGTTTTAGGTCAAGCGGTCATTGCAGCATATAAAACAGCACCTGAGAATCAGTTCGCTCATTCGTTTCACAGTTATTTTTTACTACCCGGTGATGCGAGTAAGCCAGTCTTGTATGATGTTGAGATAGTTCGTGATGGTCGAAGCTTTAGTACACGTCGGGTGAAAGCGATACAAGATGGTAAAACTATTTTTTATATGACGATTTCGTTTCAATTAGTGCAACCGAATATCGAACATCAGCACGCAACTTTCCCGGACATTGTGCATGCGACTGAGTTGATGAATGACATTGATTTAGTGACTAAGTTACGAGAGCCATTGTCCGATCATTTACGCCATACTCTCAGTTACCACAGACCCATCGATATCCGTACCGTGGATGCACTAAAAATGTTCGGTGCAGCTGAAGTTTTACCTGAACGCTACATTTGGATGAAGTCACAACATGAACTGCAACAAGATGTTGCCTTGCATCAAGCAGCATTGGCCTATGCTTCGGATTACCATTTTTTAAGTACCGCTTTACAAGCGCATCCAATAACCTTTAGTGATAAACGCCTTCGCATAGCAACGATTGACCATGCTATGTGGTTCCACAAACCGTTTGATTTTAATCAATGGCACGTTTACAGCACCGTTAGTCCATTTACAGGCAATTCTCGCGGTTTGGTACAAGGACAGTTTTTTAATGAAAATAAAGAACTCGTTGCTTCGACGATGCAAGAGGGAATGATCCGGATAGCAGAACCAAAAAAATAAGGAAACGACATGCTTTACCAACTCGACAATGAGAAACCGACTATTTCAGATACAACATATATCGCACCCGGAGCGCATGTGATTGGCAATGTCGTGTGTCACCCTCAATCCAGTATCTGGTTTAATGCCGTTGTACGTGCAGATTGTGACCGTATTGAGATCGGGGCACAATCTAATATTCAAGATGGTAGCGTTTTACATACCGATGTGGGCTACCCTTTAATGATAGGGACTGGCGTCACTGTCGGGCATAAAGTCATGCTACATGGGTGTACGATTGGTGATTATAGCTTGATTGGGATTAACGCTGTGGTGCTAAATGGCGCCAGCATTGGTAATTATTGCTTGATAGGAGCAAATGCGTTAGTGACTGAAAATATGGTGATCCCAGATTATTCCGTTGTAATGGGTTCGCCCGCTAAAGTAGTGAAAACGTTACCCGAGGCAGCGCAAGCACAACTACGAGCCTCAGCCGCTCATTATGTTACGAATGCAGAACGCTTTAGTCTCAAGTGCACAGAGTGTTAATTTACTGGATATTTGCTTTAAACGAGGCAAAAAAAGACCCGCATCAGGCGGGTCATCAATAAGGGGACTCTTTGTCGAGTCAAGTTTGTTTGTACCTGAGTACGCACTATGCTTATACTTTAGGGAGAAGTGTAAACAATTTGGTA
>JAQXDG010000069.1 GCA_029251505.1 Glaciecola sp.
TGATAACTGCATCGGCTCACTTTCAGCTTTTTCCTGAGGCTTAGTTACAGAGGCTGAATCAACTTTACCAAGGGTACTAGGGTTAGTACTAGGCGTTGGTGTACTTTCTAACGCAAGCAGTTTTTGTTTTGCAACTTGGATTACATGATCAGGTACGCCAGCTAGCTGTGCGACTTGTAAACCATAGCTTTTACTTGCTGCACCTTGTTGTACATTATGCATAAACTTGATGGTATCGTTATGCTCAATCGCATTGAGATGCACGTTAGTCATGGCATCAGTATCTTCAGCTAATTGCGTTAATTCAAAATAGTGTGTCGCAAACAGAGTATAGGCTTTGATTGTGTGGCTAATGTATTCGGCACAAGCCCAAGCTAACGATAAGCCGTCATAAGTACTGGTACCGCGACCAATTTCGTCCATTAAGACTAAACTATTGGCTGTGGCGTTATGCAAAATATTCGCCGTTTCGGTCATCTCAACCATAAATGTGGAGCGGCCAGAGGCAAGATCATCCGACGCCCCAATACGCGTAAAAATACGATCAATTGGACCTAGGTGACACGCTTGCGCTGGCACAAAACAACCAATATATCCAAGTAATACAATGAGTGCAGTTTGGCGCATATAGGTTGATTTACCGCCCATGTTGGGACCGGTGATCATTAGCATTTTATGCTGTTCATCAAGCTCTAATGGATTAGCGATAAAAGGTTGTTGTGATACATGCTCGACGACAATGTGACGTCCAGCTTGATAGCGAATACCAGGTAGTGGCGTTAAGATAGGTCGAGATAAATTTAGCGCGATGGACTGGCTGGCAAAACATACTAATACATCGAGTTCTGCTAGTGCGTTAGCCGTCATGGTGAGTTCGTTTAAATGAGGGAGCAATTGATCAAATAATGCCTCATATAATTGCTTTTCTAAGCTCAGCGCTTGGCTTTGCGAGTTAAGCACTTTTTCTTCATGTGCTTTCAGCTCTTCAATAATATACCGTTCGTTGTTTTTTAACGTTTGGCGACGAATGTAATGACCGGGTACTAGATGCGCTTGGCCTTTGGATACTTCAATAAAAAAGCCATGCACACGATTATAGCCGACCTTTAATGTATTGAGCCCCGTGGCTTCTTTTTCACGGTCTTCTAATACGGTTAAAAAATCCGTCGCGCCTTGTGATAAGGCACGTAACTCATCTAACTCTGTGTCATAACCAGGGGCAATGACACCACCATCGCGCAATACCACGGGTGGATTATCGATAATAGCACGATGCAAGAGTTCCGCCATTTCTGGATAAGTACTAATGGTATGCGCCAGTGCTTGTATTTTAGGATCGGTATGCACCGCTAGACAGGTTTGTAATTCAGGTAATAAACCGAGGGCATCACGGATCCGTGCAAAATCGCGAGGACGGGCAGAGCGTAATGCTAAGCGGGCTAATACCCGTTGTAAATCGCCAATTTGTTTCAAAATTTGTGCTGGAGCAGTGCTATCTTCTGCGACTAAACTATCAATCACATTATAGCGTTGCTCTAATAATGCGTGTTGTGTGATAGGTCGATGGATCCATTGTTGTAGCAGCCTAGCACCCATCGGGGTTTGCGTATCATTCAGCACGGCAAAGACAGTATTATCGATACCGCCAGATAAATTGTGGGTCAGCTCGAGGTTTTTGCGCGTAGCAAAATCCATTTGTACTGTATCGCTATGGGCTTGCAAGCTGATACTTTTAATGTGTGGCAGCGCACGTTTTTGGGTATCTTTGACGTATTGCAGTAAACAACCCGCTGCACCGAGCGCTACAGGGGCATTAGTCACGCCAAAACCGGTTAATTCTTGTGTGCCAAACTGCATGTTAAGATGGTTAATGGCTGTATCAACATCAAATTCCCATTGTGCACGACGGGTGCTTTTTGGGTAATTGGCTAGCACTTGGGGTGCGATTAGGCTTTCATCATATAATAGTTCAGCAGGATTAAATCGCTGTAAATCCGCGAGCAATGCTTGCTCATTAGCCGGCTGTGTAATGACAAATTGCCCTGTACTCAAGGCAAGAGCGGCTAACCCATACTGGAGCTGTGCATTGTTTTTTGTGTGTTTAGATTGCGTTGATTGAGCGCAAGTAATGGCAACAATTAACGTATCTTGGTTATCTTGCAGGAGTGCTTCATCTGTTACTGTGCCAGGCGTGAGCACTTGTTTGACTTCTCGTGCAACAGGACCTTTACTCGTGGCTGGATCACCAACTTGTTCGCAGATAGCGACAGACACACCCATCTGAACTAATTTGGCCAAATAGCCTTCAACAGCATGATAAGGCACACCTGCCATCGGAATAGGTTCACCGCCAGCCTTACCTCGCGCCGTTAAGGTTATATCGATTAATTGTGCGGCACGTTTGGCATCATCAAAAAATAACTCATAAAAATCACCCATGCGATAAAACAGGAGTTCATTAGGATGATTCGCTTTGATGCCTAAATATTGTTGCATCATTGGGGTGTGTTGCGTTTGTGCTTGGCTCAATTTATTTTTATACTTAACGAAATAATCAATACTATAAGCATACCAATATTTTGATGAGCTATCTAAAAGAAAATACACAAATTGCCCTGCATCGCTTAGCTGAGGTGTTGATTGAACGTGGGTTGACTATTTCTTGTGCAGAATCCTGCACGGGAGGAGGGCTGGCGTATGCGTTTACTGCACTTCCTGGCAGTTCAACATGGTTTAAATGTAGCGCTGTGACGTACGCCAATGAAGCTAAAACGCAAATGGTGGGTGTGCCGGAAAGTACCTTACAACAATTTGGCGCGGTATCAGAGCAAACGGTCATTGCCATGGCTCAAGGGGTTGTCGAGCGCCTGCATGCTGATATAGGGATCAGTATTAGTGGCGTTGCCGGACCCGATGGCGGCAGTCCAGAAAAACCCGTGGGTACGGTCTGGTTTGGTTTTGCTTTCTCTGGTGAGATATATGCGTCGAAGCAGTGTTTTGCGGGTGACCGTGAAGCGGTGCGCAAACAAGCTATTGAATTTGCTATTGAAAAAATAGTGCAATTAATTTAGCAAAACTGATCAAAAGCACAGCTGGCAAACGTACTTTAATAACTTATAGTAATAATCACATTAAGACGTGGATTTGAAAATAATTGATCTTTTTTGTTGCACTGTATAATTATACAGTATTATAATC
>JAQXDG010000024.1 GCA_029251505.1 Glaciecola sp.
CATTAACATCAACCTGAAGATCATTAAGAAGGATAGTTTTGCCCGACCAAGAAGTCTTTTCATTTATTCGAAGCCACCTTGTACTATCACAAACAATCAGCTTAGGTTCGATGATAGCAATCGCTTCTCTTAATTCTTGTCCCGTACCAAAACTATTCAGCGGAGCAGGAACCGCACCGATTAACGCCGCGGCGCAAAATGCGATGATCCACTCAGGGCGATTACGCATCGCAATAACAACTCGGTCTCCTTGCGTAATTTTTTGTGCATGCATCCAAGTAGCCATGCTGTCCACTTGCTCAAAAAACTCCTTAAACGTCAAACGCTGTTCTTGATATACTAAAAAGGTTTGATCGTCGGTTCGACGTGAATCATTCACGACTTGCGATAAATTTATCGGAGCATTAGCATACACTTTAAAAATCTGACCATTAACCTGTTTGTCTACAATTTCAAAAGGGCCGCCTGGTGCCATAATTTGAGATTTAACATTTGCTGTTGCATCAATTAAATTCATGCCTTTTTCCTGTCTAGTTTCAATGATTGTGTCGAACAATACATATCAACGCCTTCATTGACTTGGCGTTGACACTGTAAATCGTCATTGGCTTCTAGCCAATTAAGATGAGCGAGGGTTTCACCTAAAGCCATTAACGTGTCAATGGGTGAAAGCTTTCGATTAAATAAATGCAGCATCGCTTCATAGGCACTAAATTGTTCATACTGTCTGGCAAACTCTTGGAGTGTTGCCAGCGTGTCGAAATGATGATCAATGAGCTGCTGAGCCCGCACATGCATTTGCGTAAATATCGGTCCATGCGCAGGCAAAACCAGTGTGTTAGGATCCAGCGATTGCATATTTTTTAGTGAGCGCAACCAGTTTTTTAACGGTTGTCCCATTGGTTCTATCTCACTAACCAGAATATTTGAGCTGATGTGCGGTAATAATTGATCGCCCGCCAACAGTAATTTGTCTTCTTCACAATATAAACACGCATGTTCCGGCGAATGGCCTTCCCCAATAACTATCCGCCATCTGCGCTCACCTATCATCATTACATCATCATGGCGAAGTCGGTTAAACGTGGTAGGTCTATGCGCCATAAAAGGGTCTTTTTTACATGCTTCAAATATTTTTTCGACCTTATCTAATGGCACACCTGCATGTTGATAAAACTGACGTTGATGACTATTGCCTAACGTATCTAATGTTCTGCTATGTGTCGCTAGTGTATAAAATTCACCATACGTCATGTACAAGGGTATATTGAATGTATCCATTAACCACTGGGCTAAACTACTGTGATCATAATGAAAATGTGTGCAGATCAAACCTTTTATAGGCTTGATTTGGCAATACCGCTCAGCAACATCAAGCCATAACTCTTTGGTTTTGTCGGTATGCAGTCCGGTATCGACAATAAACCATCCGTCATCGTCCTCTAAGAGATACAAGTTGATATGATCAAGTGCCATCGGCATAGGCATTCTGATCCACAAAATTCCTTCCGTAATTTGCACAGCAGTTCCGTTGGCTTTTGGTGCCAATAAGGGATAGTCTAACGCACTATTTCGTTCTTTATCGGTTCGAACTTTACCCGCCAGGTTAGATTTCATCCTGTCTCCAAAAAATGCCATAGTCGATATAAGAATTAACTTTAGTTATAAGAAAACATTTAAGGATTTGGTAATACGTCCAAAAGGACGATGCCGTAATTCTTACTGAGGTTAATCTTGTGTTAATTACTTGTAACCAGAGGTGTAGAAAATGCAAGCCAACCATAGCGCACTAAGCCCAGTTAGAACAAGAATAACGCTGTTCTTATTAGCTTTAATTTATGTTTTTTCTTACATAGACCGTAATTTGATCGCCATTGTCATTGAGCCCATAAAACAGGAGTTTGGTGTATCTGACACCGTTATGGGTGCGGTAAGTGGACTGGCATTTGCAGTACTTTATTCCGTGTTTAGTTTTCCATTAAGCCGCTTAGCAGACAGCGGTGTTAATCGAAAAAGTATTGTTGCAGTATGCTGTGGACTGTGGAGCTTAGCAACTATGGCAAGTGGTATGGTCGGACAGTTTTGGCAATTTGTCATCTTTCGTATGACCGTTGCTATCGGTGAGGCAGGAGGTACATCGCCGTCTATATCGATGGTGTCTGATTTGTATCCGCCGCATAAACGTTCCTTTGCAATTAGTCTATACATGCTCGGTCCGCATATTGGTTTACTTGCAGCAATGGCATTAGGTGGCTGGATTGCGCAAGAATTTGGCTGGCGCGCAGTATTTATCTTTTTTGGTGCTCCGGGCATTGTGAT
>JAQXDG010000096.1 GCA_029251505.1 Glaciecola sp.
ACCATTTTTGCAATTTGGTCGTTTTTTGTTTTTCGCTATCGCTTATCTGATGGTACCGTCGAAGTCAAAAGTGGCATATTCGCTAAAAAGCACGTCAACCTACCCTTTAACCGGATCCAAAACGTCAAAATTGAACAACCGTTTTATTATCGACTATTTGATTATTCAAGTATGGCATTTGATTCGGGTGGCTCTCTTAATCAAGAAGCTCGCTTAATTGCGCTGCCCCTAGCATTTGCTAAAGAACTTCAGCAAGAAATTAACGCGTTTAAACCAGCCAGTCCTATGACAGAGGTCGATAGTACCGCGTTTGATGAAGAGGGTAATCCTACAAACAGTCAAAGTGCTAACTCAAATGCGTCGGTAGAAACGGTTGAGAACACCCGTAGCATTGGTGATCTGGTATTACACGGCATCACGTCAAATCGTATTTATATAATCTTGGCTGCAGCTGCGCCTTTTGTGAACGATATTTTTGAGTTTTTTGGGGATAAACTAGAAGGGTTTGGCGTCGATATTCAATCCCATATCGATAATGATCCTATGTGGCAAATTAGTATTTATGCTATTTCGCTGTTTTTGCTTGTTATCGGGATAATGACGATTTTATCGATCATGGGTGCCATTATTATGTTTTATGGTTATACCCTTTCTCGTACTGAAGACAAATACATTCGTCGCAGCGGATTGCTCACCAAGCATGAAGTTAGCGTGCCATTTTCACGGATTCAAATTGCCATTATGAAGCAAGACTTTTTGGATATTCTATTTGGACGGATCAACCTACGACTAGATCAGCTCAATGCCCAAATTGCCAATGCTAACGTCTCACAATCGGGTACTAACAAACTGATTGTGCCATCGGTGTTTGCCTTTGAATGTCGCGATATTATCGCGCATGTTTTCCCTGAACATGGACTAGATACAGTAGATTTCAAGGCAATATCGACACGGTTTATCATACGCTACATCAGCTTTATTGTTGTGCCTATCACGGGGATACTCAGTTATATTGCATATCATAATGAAGGGTTGTCTGCATGGGTAGTGCTCGTTATCTCTGGGATATTAACTGCTATGGTGTACGGTCGTTGGTGTCGTTGGGGTTATCAGTATAATGATGCTTATCTCTACATTCGCAAAGGCTTACTCGGACGTGATCGCTATTGTTTACCCATCACTAAGATTCAACGGATTACTTACTCGCAAAGTTGGTTTATGCGCAAAAACAAACTGGTATCACTGAAAATATATTTAGCCTCAGGCAGCTACACTATCCCAATGATTGATGAAGATCATGCTAAACGTATTTATAATTATGTATTATATAAAGTAGAGTCAGAAGCGAAGGCGTGGATGTAAATGAAAGTTTGGGATATTTATACAAGGTTATGGCATGGGTTGCTGGTGTTTGCAATTTTCTTTCAATGGCTAAGCGGAGAAGTGCTCGATGACCAAATGCAAAATCATGCTTTGATGGGGTATACCTTATTAGGGATGATGATTTTTAGTTTTTGTTGGGGCTTGATTGGTCCTGAAGCCGTCAGGTTTACTCGTTTTGTGCCATCATGGACAACACTAAGCGATTATATAACTCAATCTAATAAAACAGTGTTTGTGTCGCACAAT
>JAQXDG010000099.1 GCA_029251505.1 Glaciecola sp.
AGTGCGCTACTTATTGTCACTGCGTTGTATTTCCAACATATGATGGATTTACAACCCTGTATTAAATGTATCTACCAACGCACCGCCGTTTTTGGCATATTAGTCAGCAGTCTAATGCCCTTAATCTGGCAACATAGCGTGACTCGTTTACTTGGATTTATTGGCTGGGGCGTTGCATCTATTTGGGGCTTTTTGATTGCACACGAACACGTTGATATTTTGTTCGCTGCTAATCCCTTTTTTGTGGTCTGCGATATAATCCCTAATTTCCCAGTATTTATGCCTCTGCACGAGTGGTTGCCAGCCGTGTTTGGCGCGACTGGCGATTGCAGTGAAAACTCGTGGCAATTTTTGGATATGGGTATGGCACAATGGATGCGCATCATCTTTGGTATGTATGCGGTCACTTGGCTAATAATGCTCATTAGCCGACTCACTATCGCGCGTAAAATTTAAGTAATGTCAGAGCCAAACAAGGGCGCGTTATTAATTATTTAGAAATAGGAAACTAGTCCAATTCATTTAATGGCCAAGTCACGATCCGTTCTTCAAACTCCTCCATATTAACTTCAAGTTCGCTGACAATTTTATTTCTTACTGACATACCCTCAGCATGCATTTTATGCGCTTTACCACCATTTAATAATGGATGCCATGACGCTAACGCTTTACCTTCATGCAAGCGGCGATAACTACAGCTAGGTGGCATATAAAAAATTTCAGGCAGATTTGCTTGAGTCAGTTTCACGCAATGTGGTACTAACTCGGTACGATTTTCATATTCCGTGCATTGACATGTTTTGGTGTGCAAATACTGGCACGCAATGTCGGTAAAAAACATTTCTTCTTCACCTTTTGCTGTGTCGGTAAAATGGGCTTCTTCAACATCATCATCAATAAACTTATGCAAACAGCACTTGGCACAACCATCACAAATTGCTTCCCATTGTGCCTCATCCATTTGCGTTAATGGCGTGGTTTCCCAGTAGCGGGATGCAATAAGTGCATTCATATTAGCTGAAATCTTTGCCATCTTACGTATCCTGCTGTGGATCAGGTGATAGACCTAACGCAATCCGATGCTCTGCGAGCAGGCTTGGACTGAGCGGGGGTAATTGAAGATAATAGCCAGGCTCTAGTAATGCCTTTACTAGTACATCTTGTTCTAAATTAGCAAACGTTTTATCTGTTGGTAAAGGCAGCAGCATGACTAACTCAGGACGTCCAAAACGCGTGAGTAGGCCCTCTGGCACTGCACTAAAATCTTCTTTTTTGGGGACATATAAAAAGGTATCGGGACGTAAATTAGATTTATAAATGGCACAAATTTGGCGCATGTTTTACTCTTTAAATTTTTGGGAAAAATTTTCTGCAGCTGCTTTGATCTTAGCACCGACCAACTCTGCACGCCAACCTACCAATAAATCAGGTTCCATACCTAAAGCACGGGTATCATCAAACGCCAAGCAGTACCAACTAATGATCTGATTGATTTGTCGTTTGGACGCAAAGTAGGTGGGATCAACATTGACGGCTTCTGCAGCAGTCGTACAAATTTCTTTGATTTGGGCGGCGTGCTTTTTATATAACGGCACATCCGTTAACCGATGTGTCGGCGCCGGATATTCAGTCTCAGGGGCTGAACGCGCCGATTTGATCAAATCAAGGACGATATCACAATGACGACGAGCTTCTTGCGGTGTCACTATATCCAACGCAAACAATGCACTTTTATGTCCCGGTAAACGGTATGCAATCTCAAATGCACTTTGCTCACGAATTATAAAATTTTGCGTAATATCGTGTTCTCTCGCGTAGCTTAAGCGCCATGCAGCTAATAATTGCAGCGCATACAAATTAATCGGCTGCAGTTTCCATGTGTTTTTC
Source organism: Glaciecola sp. (assembly GCA_029251505.1). Classification (GTDB taxonomy): domain Bacteria; phylum Pseudomonadota; class Gammaproteobacteria; order Enterobacterales; family Alteromonadaceae; genus Opacimonas. The sequence continues at coordinate 1,888 of JAQXDG010000099.1, forward strand.
AATAACAAATACGCATGCTCCGGAGCAATATTGGCGCGTTTGCGGCGAATTAGCTGGTCAATTTCATCATAGACCCACTGTAATTGACCATTTTCAGTGAGTAGCTCGACTAACTTGTGGTAACACGGCAGTAAATAAATGACATCTTCTGCAGCATATTGAAGCTGATTAGGACTTAGCGGGCGACGGATCCAGTCTGTGCGTGACTCGCCTTTTTCTAAAACGACACCTTGAAGTAATTCGACTAAACGTCCATACCCTAGTGAATTACCCAGACCGGCAAGTTGCGCGCCAACTTGAGAATCAAACAGGGGTCCAGGCATTATACCCATTGCATATTCGAATGTTTCAAGATCTTCGGAGCAAGCATGCAATACTTTAATTACATTTGGATTAGTGAGTAATGCCTTAAGCGGAGATAAATCATCGATGGCAATAGGATCAATTAATACCACATCAATGCCATCAAAAATTTGGACTAAACCTATCTGGGGATAAAATGTTCTGGTACGAACAAATTCGGTGTCAACAGCGATAACCGGTTGTTGCTCGGCTTGTTGGCAATAGTTGCGCAGTGCATCATACGTATCGATATACTGATAAGCTTGTGTCATGTAAAGAGACCGTGGTAATGGAGAGCAGTAATTTCTGGTCTTTACTGGTCATTATAGAATATGGCTTAGATTATCATAAAAATCAGAATATGCGATATTTAGTTGATTTTAGGCTTTTTTTTACCTAAAGAACACATGATTGAACCGACAATGACCAATCCTGCACCAAAATAAGCCCATTCATCCATTTGGCTGTGCTCAAAACGTTCAGGTGCAATTTCTATCGCCACGACAACCGATAAATAGGTAAAGATTGGTGCGGTTGCAATGATAGCGCTCACCTTTGATGCACTCCATACCTCCATGGCTTCAGTAAACGCTCCATAAGCAATAATCGTGTTAATACAGCAGAATATTAACGCACCAATATGAATCGGTTGCAGATGCATAATAGCTGAAAAATCGGTCAACGGGATCAATATCACAAAACCAAGTACATACATAAACAAAGTCAATTGTTTAGCAGTAAAGCTCCGCAATAATGGCTTTTGCGCTAAGGCATAAATGGCCCACGTCGTGGCAGCAAAAATAATAATCGCCAAGCCTACGGGAGACTCTGTCGTGGAAATAGTTAACGCATTAATCCGCTCATTGAAAAACATCAACATGCCACTGAGCAGCACTATTGCGCCAAACGTTTGAAACCGAGTAAATCGCTCTTTGAAAATGATGACGCCACCAAGCATTAACAAAAATGGGGCTAATTGCATCACTACCTGCACGGTTTCAGGGTTGAGATATTCTAGACCAATGACATTTGTAGTGTAATTAAGCACCAGCATAATACTGGCAAAAACAATTAAGCCAATGGTTTTGGGCGTAAATAATGCTTTAACAGGTAGCTTGCGACGGGTCAATAAAACAGCAAAAACAAACAAACCAGCGACTAAAAATCGGTATGCGGTGATTGTCATACTGTCCATGACTTCTAAACATATTTTTAAAAACAATGGTAACACGCCCCATAAGACTGCTGTAATTGCAGCCAATACGAAGCCATAAACCGGACGAGGTTCAGTCATAAAGACCCTTTGAATGACGTTTTCAGACTAACTGATGGATTGTAGCAACGTTAAATATTCGTCAATTTTTGCAATCAATTCATCACGTTGTCTTGGTGAAAGTGTCGGAAAGATAGCCCAAAGCATATCAATATACAATGCTTTATTTGCTTCTGATGCTGCTTGGAGTGCTAGTGGTTGGAGGGTTTCTTGGTTGACAATAAACTCCGCAAGGCGTTGCTGCGCCAACTCATCAAACCCCGCACTAAGTAATATTTTGCGTGCAGTTTGATTACTCACATCGCCATACTCTTGCCATAGCGAATAAGTGGCATTTAGCTGAGAGACATAAGATTCGACAATTTGTGCCTGTGATTGTGACATCGGCCCAATGTATTCTTCCATCGATTCCATCATTCGCTCGGCACGAGAAGGTTGTTTTTTCTGTCTTTTTATAAACTCCTCAGCTCGTTCTTTACGTTCATGGTTAATCGTCGCAAATAATTGCGAGAGTTGCTCAATATCCAAGGTCACGCCTATTGCAGCAACATCCGGTGCAATACGTTGACGGATACGTTGTATGTGAGTCAGGGTTTCGGTGAATTGTTGTTCCAGTTGTGGACGCGAAAAATGTTTTGTCGCCACGGCAGTTTTGAGCGTGTTCAGTTGTTGTTGGTAGCGTGGGATTTCAGATTGTCGATGCCAACTTAACCATGCATCAATGGTATTTTCTACCACCGGCTGTTGTTGGGGATTAAAATCAATATATTTACTGATCCACCATTTCACTAAAAAATCGGCGTTATTGTAAACGATACTACTTGAGCAAGCGCCAAGTAGTATCGTAAAAGTGAAAATTAAAAACAATCGACGCATGACACACATAATAAATAAAAAGGTAATACAGTATATACCGCACTGCAACGATTTAGTTCAAATATAGTTAAGGCTGAATGTTAAAACGACGCAACAAATGCATCCACCACCAAGCAGGACCTACTAATAAAAAACGCACATCTTCAAAAAATGACGGTTTTTTACCTTCAATTTTATGACCGACAAACTGCAATACCCACATGATGACAAATAACGCGATGGAAAACTGCCAGATTGAAATTCCAGCTTGCTCGAGTGCGCTTATGCCCAAAAACACACCGATTGTTAATAAAGTCATAGCTGCACCAATCGGTCCTGATAACTTGAAATAATACATCAACATCGGGATTGCTAAGATATGCGCAAATGTAACATTAAATTTAGCTATCATATCAGGCACAGGAATGGCGTAAATTAAACCAATCGTAACAAAGAAAATACTGGGAACCGCAATACCATGGATCCATACATTGGTAGAGTTTTGGTGTGATTCGCCGTATTGATGTAATAATTTGTCGATTTGACGCATACATTCTCCATATATATCTTGTTTTTTATAATTAAAGCACAGTATGCTTTATTAACTATATTATTATTCCACCGATAATATTAACATTTATTTTACATTCGTCTAGGGAAACTTATGCTACCAACCATTTGTTATGATGTGCAGTTATTTGATGCCAATGCACACTTACTACAAATCACCATTACACTACCAGCTAATGCCCAACAGACGATTTTACGCCTGCCCAATTGGATCCCCGGTAGTTATATGATCCGAGATTTTGCCCAACACGTGCATCAAGAACAAGCTCGAGATTCCCTAGATCAAGCGTTAGCGTGGCGAAAAACCTCTAAACACACTTGGATTGTTGCCCCATGTAACTATGATTTCACGTTTTCATACATGGTGTTTGCTAATGATTTATCGGTGCGCAGTGCGTTTATCAACGATCAATATGCGTTTTTTAATGGCACAAGTGTGTTTATGCAAATCATTGATGATTTTGACCAAAAAACCCAAGTACTAGAAGAGTTTGGCATTAATGATGAGCGTGAATATGCGGTTCGGTTATTTGGCAACCAGTATTCGTTAGCACATAAATGGCAAGTAAGCACAACGCTTCCGGTTGTCTTAAAAGAAGATATACATCCGATACAGCGCAGTGATTCAGAATATCTATTGGGGCATTTTCAGGTTAATTCATACACTAATCTCATTGATCATCCGATTGTTATCGGTGCCATTAATGTTCATTCTTTTATGGTTGAAGATGTCGTATTTGAAATGATGTTTACCGAACAGGTTGATTTGGATATGGTGGCGTTACTTGATGATATGAAAAAAATCTGCGTGCATCATTTACACTTATTCAACTCGCATACCCCGATTAAACGCTATGTATTTCAAACCTTGGTTTGCAAAGACGGCTTTGGCGGGTTAGAACACCAAGCGTCCACGGCGCTGTTATACCCTAGAGATTCGTTGAAAAACACAGCAGCGACAGGTATCAGTGAAGGTTATGAAACATTTTTAAGTTTGTGCGCACATGAGCTATTTCACACATGGCATGTCAAACGAATCAAGCCCAATGTCATGGTTAATCCATCATTAACGCTCGAAAACTACACCAATCAATTATGGATTTATGAAGGTTTCACTAGTTTTTATGATGATGCGACGTTAGTGCGAACAGGGATTATTCCGGCCCAATCTTATGCCAATATTTTAGCAAAAAATATCACTCGTCTATTGCGAAATCCAGGTAGGTCCGATCAATCCATCAGCCGCTCGAGTTTTGAGGCATGGACCAAATTTTATAAACAAACGCCCGATTCAACTAACTTTATTGTGAGTTATTACAACAAAGGCGGCCTTGCGGCACTGTGTTTGGACATACTGTTGTTACAACAATCAAACGGGCAAGCTAATTTAGATACGGTGATGCGTTTATTATGGGAACACTATGGCGTGGACGAAGTCGGCACGCCAGACCATGTTATTGAATTGGTATGCAAACAATACCTAAATATAAATGTGGAGAGTATTGTCCACCAACTCGCCCACAGCACGATAGACTTGCCCTTACCGACCTTACTACCGACGATAGGTCTTCGACTCACCATTCGACCGGCAATTGATGTCAACGACAAAGGTGGGATCAGCAAAGCAACACCCTGCCCTGTCGCATTTGGCGCAATGTACAGCGCAAATCCTGTCGGTATTAAATTAACTCAAGTATTGATAGGTTCGCCTGTTGCCTGCGCAGGGATGAGTCGTGATGATATATTAATTGCGATAGCTAATTATGAAGTAAGTCAAAGTAACGTTATCAATCTACTGACACGTTTTTCTCAACAAGCCAGTGTCGAGTTGACTTGGTTGCGTGATGGACGATTGTGCACCGGGACCATGCCCATAGAATCAGCGTTATGTGATACGGCAGAGGTACATGTCGTAGATGAAGCCAAATTTAATGCATGGGCACAACGAACACTTACTTTTCCAGAGTAAGTGACTCGCTGAGTAACGGTGTTAACATCTGGGTAATTAATTGCGGGTACTGCATATGGACGTAATGATTACCTGGTGATTCGATTACCGTAAGTTGCTTAAACCAATCCCTGCGCGTTTGCGCTTGTGATCTGACACGCTCAAACCCATCTTTCGCCACCACTATAACCACCGGACACTGGATATTTTGAATAATATTGTGCGCTTGCTCATCGGTAAAACGCAAGGTTGAAACGGTCCGTAATCGACTATCTGTCGCCCACTCGCAGCCACTCGAGACCTCAGGTAGTGCCGTACGGAACACGAGATTACGCCGCATAATTAAATCAGCATGGGCAATACTAAGCTGGCTGACTTGCATACGAGCCTGCAATACATGCTGAAAACTTTTTGGTTGTTTGGGTGTTTTACTTGCTGCGGAAATCCTACTATCTATTGATGCACGCATTTGTTTTACGGTACTGTCCGTAGAATCGGTTAAAGGACCCACCGTTTCGATTAACAATAACTGCATCACGACATCGTCAAGAATAGCAGCCACGGAGCAACCAATGATCCCGCCCATAGAATGGCCGACAATACAGACCTTTGTCCAGCCTTGCTGGCGAATCAAATCGACTATATCTTGAATATAATCAGATTGATGATAATGCGCGTCACGACTGCGATGGCTAGATTGCCCATGTCCGGCAAAATCAACAGCAATCACCTGTGCATTTTGATACGCAGGTTCAAGGCTTAGCTGTGTTAAAAACGGAATAAAAGAATGACTATTATCCAAATAACCGTGCAAACATAAAATCACCCTATCATCAAGTATGCTAAAGCCGCTATGACTATAGGTAATGCCAGCTAATTGTGTGCCGTTAGCAAGTGTATATGAAATGGGCTCAAATCGGCAAGCCGTATCATTAATTCTTAGAACCCCATTCGCTTGTTGCTCTAGCGAGGACATATCAGGCATTATTTTTCAGAATATTTGACATTGCTTTCAGCATGCTGGGATATTGCTGGTGGTCTAGGCTCATTTCTCGGAGGTAATGCTGGCGTGTTGGAATTTGCACCATCGCCGCCATTAGCGGTTGGGCCGACACGACCGGATTGAGTATTATTCGATCTAACACGAATTCGTCCGCGGTCATTGTACACGCCATGATAACGAGTTCGATAAAACGGGAACCCTAAATCAAAACCAAAATGGTGGCCAAAACGGAAAAATGGAGTGATTTGCACTTGGCTGTATTCAAAGTCTTGGATGTCTTCCCATAAATAATACCCAGTCGCGTTGATGCTTGGATATATATATACCTGTTCAGATACCATCCCTTCGATGGGTTCTCCGATGGTGCCAACCACACTCACAACACGCTCTTGTTTAAACACTAGCGGATCAATGAAACCGTCAATGAGCACTTTAAAGCGTCCAATAGATGCTTTTCTTAAATTCGGTCTGCCGTCTGATTTAAGTGGGTAATGCACCACTTCAATAATACTCGCTTGCGCATTATTTTCGACTTGCGCAATCACCCCACCCCAACGTGCCATCGATCCCGGCGGCGCCATAGTCATGACGACGTCTTCGTATGTCACTAACGGTTGTTCTTTTGCTGTTTCTAAGATTGGTGGCACTGATGCGCAGGCACTTAAGACTAATAAACAGAGTACACATAATAATCTAACATTCATGAGGGGGGAGTCCTTGATAAAACATTATTGCAATAATGATAATATAACCATATTTACCATTATTCACAATCTATGCTGAATCAAAACTGAATCAAGCGAACGTATCGACGCCAAGCATTTGCCTAATTTGGTCTTTTTCATTTTGTTTAGATTGGATCTGTTGGTATGCATGCAACGCATTCCGTGAATGACGGTTGGGCTGATCATAAAAGGTATTCTGTTCTTGGGCAAAGCGCTCGGCTTGCGCATAAATACGCTCATCCACATCACGACGGATAGCAATAGGTGCATTATTTTTAGTGTCAGTATCCGTACTTTTTTGAGTGCGAGCTTGCTCCGCAGTGGTTTGTTTCACCGCTGGATTCACAACCATCGCTCGCTGCGATATTATCGCAGAAGTCTCAATATCCATGTTGGCTTACCTAAAAAGTCAAAAATTTGTTAATCGTCCATGTGATTAATATTACATGACGATTTAGGTAATGATGCGTTACTCTTTACCGGGTAATTTTTTCCACGTTACTGTATCGCGCAGATAGACAGGCTCTACTTCTTCGATGGCTTTTCCGTTGCCCATCATAAATTGTTGAGCGACTAAGGGCAGCATATATAATGCATTTGGTAGCGTAATATTAATGGGTGACGAAACTAATTGGGATAATTCAGGATACGCTTCCCAGCCAGTACCTACTAAAGCGATGTGACTGTCAGAAATCTGACTATGAATGTTTTCAGGCAACGAAGATAATGCCTCAGTGGGTGGGATCACACATTCTTTCCCAACCAATACGGCCATGCCCTGTTGCACTTGATAATGCGCAAAATACACTTCATTCATACGCGCATCAATAGCGGCATACACATCTGTTAGCGTCGGTTGTGAAGTCAATGCCTCTTGTGCGAGAGTAGCTAATGTCGACATACCTACGACCGGTACATTGAGTCCTAACGCCAGTCCCTGAGTCATCCCTAATGCAATACGCACACCCGTAAATGATCCTGGCCCATGCCCAAAACCGATCCCTTGAATATCTTGTTTCGCTAGCCCCGCCTCATCGAGAACTTGCGCCAACATAGGTAAAATCGTCACTGACTGCTGTTGCGGACACACTGAAAATTGACCGATGACTTTATCTTGATATTGCACCGCAACCGAACAGGCTTCTGTGGCTGTATCGATAACCACTATATTCATGCTATGGGTTCCACTAACGAAGTTAAAAATTGAGTTACCTTACGCATATCTCGCGTTCTGCGCATAGGCGGTAAACTGGCTAAAAATATTTTACCATAATCTTTGGTCACTAATCGACTATCGCAAATGACCAGTACGCCTTTGTCGGTTTCATCTCGGATCAATCGACCTGCACCTTGTTTTAAGGTGATCACGGCTTGCGGGATCTGCACATGCATAAATGAATTTTTACCGCGTTTTTGTGCATCTTCTACTTTGGCTTGTAACAAAGGATCATCAGGCGAAGCGAACGGAAGCTTATCAATTAATACACACAGCAAGTCATCACCGCGCACATCAACACCTTCCCAAAATGCACCCGTAGCTAATAATACCGATTCTTTGTTTTCAATATAGCTATCTAATAGCGCTTGTTTAGTGGTTGTGCCTTGCACCAATAATTCATTATCAATGCGCTCGGCCAATGCTGCCGCCACCTCTCGAAGCATTGCGTGAGAGGTAAATAATAAAAAACAGCGACCTTTCGCCGCAGCGATCAGCTCCATTGATATGCGGATCAATGTGTCTTTCATTGCAAAATTGGACGGTTCAGGTAAATAGTGAGGGACACACAACATCGCTTGATTGTAATAATCAAAAGGACTATCTAAAGCAAGCGTTTTCGCTTGCCCTAATCCCATGTGCTCAGTAAAGTGCGCAAATCCATTATCTACCATCAAGGTTGCAGACGTGAACACCCAGGTGCGCTTTGGCTGCGTCACAATGCCATTGAATTTATCGGCGATGCTCAAAGGCGTAAGATGTAACACCACTTGTTTGGGTGTCGTTTCATACCACAAACTGACACCTTGCGTAGCAATATCCGTCACGTCTTTTAAATTAGTCTTAGCTTGGACCAGCCGCTCATAGATATTATCCAGCTCTTTGTCGCGTCCAATATGTACTTTTAAAATATTGACCAATGTCTTTAGGGTGTCAGAAAGACGATCCAGCGCTTGTACCACATTATCATCCCAGAGCATCTCTTTGAGTTTGCCTTTTTGCGATTTCTCAGGAAAATATGAACGCAGATCAGTGGCTATACTGGCCAATTTTTTTGCCGCTTTATCTGCTTGTTCGATGTCTTTTAACGTTGTGCGGAATAAGCCATAAATATCTCGCGCACTATCATGCAATAAGCGTGTTGAGAACTGTTGTCCAAAATACTCACTGGCAATATCCCCAATTTGATGGGCTTCATCAAAAATAATCGTATCGGCATCAGGGATAAGCTCACCAAACCCTGTATCTTTTAGGGCTAAATCAGCAAAAAACAAATGATGATTAACCACAATCACATCCGCTTCGAGGGCTTCACCTCGGGCTTTAACCAAATAACATTCGTCATAATCGGGACATTCTTTACCCAGGCAGTTATCCACATTTGAAGTAACAAAAGGCAATACTTTGGCATTTTCAGGGATACTTTTTAACTCACCAATATCGCCCGATTTTGTGGTACTTGCCCATCGTCGCACTTGAGAAAATTCATGCAGGGTTTCAGCATCTAACAACGTATTTGAACCTGAATGATAGGATAAACGATGTTTACATAGGTAATTTGAGCGACCTTTTAATAAGGCGGTTTGTTTATAACTGCCAAGGGCTTTTTTTACGATAGGCAAATCACGATGAAAGAGTTGTTCTTGCAGGTTTTTGGTTCCCGTAGAAATAATGGTTTTACCTTCATTCATTAGTGCTGGCACTAAATAAGCAAAGGTTTTCCCCGTTCCAGTTCCCGCCTCAACAACCAGCTGTTGTTTTTTGGCTATCGCTTCATTCACCGCATTAGCCATTTGAGTCTGAGCGTCACGAGGTAAAAATCCAGGGATCACGTCTGCGAGTAAGCCATCTTTAGCAAACACTGAATTTATTTTTTTCATGAACACCTTTTTCACATTTACCTAGCTAAGCATATTATTCTATTGGGGGTAATTATGCCTGTTTCCCCCGTAAAAACCTACTGAACCAAAGCACTGAATACAAAAAACCCGCTAACAACTTAATGCGAGCGGGTTACAGATTATTTAATAATCAGTGGTAGCAGAAAATCGCTTATAGTTTATCCGCATTTTCTGAAAGGTAAGCAGCAACACCAGCAGTGCTTGCGTCCATACCTTTGTCGCCTTCAGTCCAACCAGCTGGACAGACTTCACCGTGTTCTTGGTGGAAGTTTAGCGCATCAACCATACGTAACATTTCATCAACGTTACGACCTAATGGTAAATCGTTAACTACTTGATGACGTACTTGGAAATCTTCATCAATTAGGAAAGATGCACGGAAAGCAACACCCGCTTCAGGATGCTCAACGTCATAGGCTTTACAGATTTCATGTTTAGTATCAGCGACTAGCGTGTACTTAACTTGGCCAATACCACCGTCATTGATGGCAGTGTTACGCCATGCATTGTGGCTGAACTGAGAATCAATTGATACACCGATAACTTCAACGCCACGCTGATTGAATTCAGCTAAACGCTTATCAAAAGCAATAAGCTCAGAAGGACATACGAAAGTGAAATCTAATGGATAAAAGAACACGACTGCTTTTTTACCTTTAACTGCTTCACTTAATGTGAAGCTATCGACGATCTCACCAGAACCTAACACAGCTGCTGCAGAAAAATCAGGGGCCTGACGACCAACTAATACACTCATAAAATTCTCCAATAATGTTTGATAACAGTTTTTTGTAACGAATAGGTATTACGTTATACATGAATATAAGGTTTAAAAATTGTTTATCAAGAAAAAACTAAAAATATATTTGCATTAATCCTAAATGCGAACTATTATTATTTGCATAAAGATTTGAGGGTTTTTCAATGTTTGTTTGTGTATGCTACAACGTGACAGATAAAGATATCAAACATGCGGTCAATACGCATGGGGTTGGTAATGTCCGCGAACTAAAACAGCATCTGCAACTAGGCGATAATTGTGGTAAATGTATTGCCATGGCGCAAGATATTATTGATACCCAAATCATCGATGAAAGTTTGTTCAAGGACGTTGGGTAACTGTATTCTCACTCACATTCGTATGCAGCGACCTGACGCACAATAAAAAGCCCCTTTAAGTTCACACACTTGCAGGGGCTTTTTTTATATCTAAGGGATTATTCAGCAGCATCATCAGCGTATTTAGCCGCTGTTTCTTTTATTAAAGGCTGTAATTCACCTTGCTGCATCATTTCCATAATAATGTCACACCCACCGACTAACTCACCATCGACCCATAATTGTGGGAAGGTAGGCCAATTAGCAAATTTAGGTAACTCTGCACGGATATCTGGATTTAACAAAATATCAACGTAGGCAAACTGCTCGCCACATTGCATTAATGCTTGTGAAGCTTGTGATGAAAAACCACAACTAGGTAGCTTAGGCGACCCTTTCATATATAACAAAATTGCGTTTTCACTGATCTGTTGTTTGATCTTCTCAACGGTTTCCATAAGTACTCACCTTTAATCTAAATTGAAATCTATACACCTATTATGCCTGTGAATGACAACATTCCCAATCGTAAATTGAACTTATTTAGTTAATTTACATATATGTTAGTGTCGATTGGTTTACGAAAGTTGATAAATTACTCTTGTAAACTGCCACACAATCCTTATATTACACTCAATTGCCAAATTTATTGGTATATATTGATAATCACTTTTTATGACGAATGGAGAACATCATGGCTTTTGAATTGCCTGCACTACCTTACGAAAAAAACGCCCTAGAGCCACATATTTCTGCGGAAACGTTAGAATTTCACCATGGCAAGCACCACGCTACTTATGTAACTAAGC
>JAQXDG010000110.1 GCA_029251505.1 Glaciecola sp.
GGGATAAAATACACTATGTATGCTCACTGTGGACATAAAACTATTCATATTGACGCAATAAATCAATAAATTGTCGTAATAAATCAATTTAGTGTCGTTAAAAATCAACAGCCTGTCACCATAAGTTAAACCAAACTATCTTAAATGCCTATAATTTTTACAAATAAACAAACTTAACCATGAAAATTACAGGTATATATATGAACTTTTTTACTCTCAAACCAAGCATATTAAGCCATAAACGCTACTTACCAGAACGTTGGCTACGTTATGATTGGTTAACGCTAGCATTGTTTGGTGCTGGTATGGTGGGGTATTGTTTGTTACTCGCCAGTGTCATATTCCATATCCTGCCGGCAGTAATAAATATTATGCTCAGTATTGGCTTAGTCTATATTGCGTTTACCATCGTACACGAATCTGTCCATAACAATTTATTCGCCGGCGATGAGCAGCGCACATGGCTTAACGATAGCATTGGATGGGTCGCGGCATTACCGTTTGTGATTATTCCTAGTGCACTATTTAAGACACTTCACTTGCAGCATCATGCATTTTTAAATGAGCCAAAACGCGATCCAGATTATTTTTGTCACGCCCGCAACCCACTCATCGCATTGGGCAAATGCACTATTTTGAATTTTCATTACTTAGTCTGGTACACCCGGCTACTCTGTAAAGAACAATTAGCGCTGACGAATATCTTGTCATCGAGTCTATATTTTTGTGTGTGGGCCCTCATCATAGGGGCATGCGTTAGATTTGAGTGGCTAACTGAATTAGCATTATATGCAATGTTACCTGCTTGGATTACGAGTATTATTTTGGCATGGGTATTTGATCATATCGTGCATCATCCGCACACAGAACAAGATAGTTACACTGGAACCAATGCCTATGATTTTATGGGAGCAAAATGGCTGACACTGGGACAAAACAGTCATGTGGTACACCATGTTAATCCGCGTATTGCATGGCACCGTTATGATCAGCATCTGCGTGAAATCCAACGTGGCCAAACTCAATTAGAGCAAGAAACGATATTAGAGTCGGCATTAAGACATAACATTGCACTGCCACATTTATGTAAAAAAGGCATCTGTGGAAAATGTAAAATTAAAATCGAGGTGGGGGAGTATGCTAGCAAGCAGGATGCGAACAATACACTAACAGCGACAGAACAAGCACAAGGTTATGTACTTGCCTGTCAGTCAGTGGCTCATCCAAGCGATAAAGAGATGATTAACACATGGTTAAGCAAACGATATCGTTCAATGAAGCTGGACAGTTAGATTAGTCCGAGTTTTTTCTCTAAGTAGTGGATATTGGTGCCACCAGCAAAGAAATTTTCATCTGCCATAATCGATTTTTGGAGTGGGATATTCGTTTTAATCCCTTCTATGACTAATTCGTCTAAGGCGTGACGCATACGGGTAATAGCTTCATCGCGGCTTTCGCCGTAAGTGATCAGTTTACCGATCATGGAATCATAAAAAGGCGGTACAGAATAACCTGAATAAATATGCGATTCCCAACGAATACCTAAACCACCTGGTGCATGGAACATGCTAATTTTACCTGGACTAGGCATAAATGTTTCAGGGTCTTCGGCATTGATTCGACACTCAATCGAATGACCTTTGATTTTGATTTGAGATTGATCAAGTGATAAAGGCTGACCAGCAGCAACACGTAGCTGTTCTTTAATCAAATCAACGCCAGTGATCATTTCAGATACCGGATGCTCTACTTGAATACGGGTGTTCATTTCGATGAAATAGAACTCGCCGTTTTCATATAAAAACTCAAACGTACCAGCACCACGATAGCCAATTTCAATACACGCTTTACGGCAACGCTCACCGATTTTTTCACGCATTTGGTCAGAAACACCCGGTGCAGGAGCTTCTTCAACGACTTTTTGGTGACGACGCTGCATAGAGCAATCACGTTCACCTAAATGTATCGCGCCGCCTTGACCGTCAGCTAATACTTGGATTTCAACGTGACGTGGGTTTTCTAGGAATTTCTCCATGTAAACTACATCATTGTTAAATGCCGCGCCAGCTTCAGCTTTGGTCATCAAAATGGATTCTTCTAATTCGGCTTCGCTGCGAACGACACGCATACCACGACCACCACCACCACCAGAGGCTTTGACAATGATAGGATAACCAATGCGTTTAGCGATGGCTTTATTGCGCTCAGTATCGGCAGTCAATGGACCATCAGAGCCAGGCACACAAGGTACACCTGCTTTTTTCATTGAGTTGATCGCAGATACTTTATCGCCCATCAAATTGATGGTTTCAGGTTTTGGACCGATGAATATAAAACCACTTTTTTCAACAGCTTCGGCAAATTCAGCACTTTCAGCTAAAAATCCATAGCCAGGATGAATCGCAACAGAATTAGTCACTTCTGCCGCAGCAATAATACGCGGAATATTCAAATAACTTTCTTTGGCTGAAGCACTCCCTATGCAGATAGATTCATCAGCGAGTAATACGTGCTTGAGTTGGGCGTCAGCAGTAGAATGTACGGCGACCGTTTTGATACCAAGTTCTTTACACGCGCGTAAGATGCGTAATGCAATCTCACCACGGTTGGCAATTAAGACTTTATCTAACATGTTAGCAATCCCGTTTTATTCGATCACAAATAAAGGTTGGTCAAATTCAATAGCGTCTTGATTATTGACTAAAATCGCTGTGACAACACCGGCTTTATCAGACTCGATTTGGTTCATCATCTTCATTGCTTCGATGATACATAAGGTATCACCCACACTGACTTTTGAGCCCACTTCAACGAATGGTTTAGCTTCTGGAGATGAAGCACGGTAGAAACTCCCTACCATTGGTGATTTTACTGTGTGACCTGCGGGTGCAGCAGGCGCCGCTTCAGCAATAGGAGCTACTGCGGCTGCTAAAGGTGCTGGTGCAGCAAATTGTGCAGGTTGTTGTGCATAGACTGGCGCAATCGGCGCAACACCACCACGGTGGATTCGTACTGACTCTTCACCTTCAGTGATTTCTAATTCTGAGATACCAGATTCTTCGACAAGCTCGATGAGTTTTTTAATTTTTCTAATGTCCATGACGTTCTACCTGTTTTTCTGTTGATGACTAAATTGATGATCGGCACTATTAATAGCGAGTTGATAGCCATAAGTACCACAACCGACGATAACCCCTGCGGCGATATCGGATAAATAAGAATGCTGGCGAAACGCTTCGCGGGCATGCACGTTTGATATATGGACTTCAATAAACGGAATATTAACCCCTAATAATGCGTCGCGCAGAGCAACACTGGTATGCGTAAAGGCCGCTGGATTGATAATAATAAAATCCACGGAATTCATTGCATTATGAATAGCATTAATGAGCTCATGTTCAGCGTTAGACTGAAAATGACTGACCGAATGACCTAGTTGTTTGCCATAAAGCCCGCAATAGGTCATGACATCCTCTAAAGTTTGGGAGCCGTATAAGCCTGGCTCGCGTTTACCTAGAAGATTTAAGTTTGGTCCATTTAAGATGAGAATATTCACGATAATCCTTATATCTTGTGTTTAACGTGCAAGATATAACGGATTATAGTGATTTTTTTTGATAACGCAGTAAATTACTGGTCTTATCAGGTGGAATATTGGTGAATAACTGCTTTTTAAGCGAAGTTTATGCTTGTTTGACGGTTATTTGCACTTTATACGGGTCAGTTTGCACAATAACCATGTCTACATCCACCTTAGTGTTGAAATATTCAGCTCCACCTTGGATCAAACCGGCGGCTAACGTTTCTAATTGACGCGGAGATTGATAAAGCATTTGAATCATTCTTGGGCCCTCATTCAATATACTGAATGTGGGTAATGTCGCGTTTGGATATAATTTTAAGACTTCTACATGGATCTTTGAATCCAATTGAGCGAGTAATTCGAATAACGTCACATCAGCAGAGACAATATGTTTATGTCCTTTCATGAGTTTAGGAAATAAATATTTACCGAAAGAATAAATCAAATCAT
This sequence comes from Glaciecola sp., assembly GCA_029251505.1. Classification (GTDB taxonomy): domain Bacteria; phylum Pseudomonadota; class Gammaproteobacteria; order Enterobacterales; family Alteromonadaceae; genus Opacimonas. The sequence goes on from JAQXDG010000110.1 coordinate 4,034, forward strand.
TCGGAGGGATGCCGGTTTTTTGCGACAGTAATGTCACAATTTCGACCACATCTGCTAAAGGATAATGACCTACAGAAGTAAAAATACCATCGGATGATAACTTCGCTTCTTGTAATATCTCATCAGCCATTTCATAAGACACAGTGGTTTCAATCATTTCCACAAGATTTGTAAATATTATCCCTAACATGTTTACCCTTATTGATTAATTGTTGTTTTTACCGAACACCTCGTTATTTGCTTTTATCGGTAAATATGCCATTTACATGAGCGGCAAATTTTGCAGCAGGTAACATGCCTGTTATCCGTGCTTTGGTAAGTTCACTGCCTTGGTGGTCAAAAAATAAGATAGTTGGCAGTCCCGTCACATCAAATGCGTCTTGAAACTCTAAGTTAGTCGGCGTGTTATCGGTCATGTCTATTTGCATCCACACTGTGTTAGCAAGCGCTGCTTGCACTGCGCTATCGGGGAAAACATATTTTTCGAATTCTTTACAGGCGACACACCAATCGGCATACAAATCAACCATGACAGTTTTACCGGCGACATTGGCTTGTTCTATTTTGGCCGCTAAATCACCGAGATCCTTTACCACCATAAATTCAGGGTGACCGTTGGCTGGTAACGGTGTTGAGCTTTGTCCTTGTTCGACATGAGTTTGCATCGATGACGGGACTATAGCTTGATAACCATAGCTAAAGGACAACAATATGCCAGTAATGATTACAGCATTGCGCACGCCTTTGGCAAATGTAGTGTCAGTTGCTTGGTTTAAAGTGAAATAATACACAAACAATGCCAGACCGACGCCAGCCCACAATAAATCGGTTAGCGGATGGATAATAATACGTTCAACAAATAAGATCGCAACGGTGAGCATCATAAAGCCAAAGGTTACTTTGACGATGTTCATCCAATGACCGGCTTTAGGTAATAATTTGCCCCCGGTCATGCCAAAGATAATCAATGGAATACCCATGCCCAAACTCAACGCATACAGAGCCGAAAATCCGAGTAACAAATCCCCGCTTTGAGCGATAAATAATAAAATTCCCGTTAGCGGTGCGGTAGTACATGGAGAGGCGACTAATCCAGAAATAACGCCCATTACAAAAACACCGACAAGATTGCCTCCGCTTTGTTTGTTGGCAATTCCATTGAGTTTTGCTTGCCAAGCGGAGGGAAGTTGGATCTCAAATCCACCAAATAATGCGACGGAGAGAATGACGAATAGTCCGATAAAAATACTGAGCAGTAACGGAGATTGTAGTGCTGCTTGAAACTGTACCCCAGCGGAAGCCACCACCAGTCCTAGAATAGAATAGGTAATCGCCATACCTTGTACATAAACAAACGATAGAACAAATGCGCGCGACAATGTCATATTAGTGCCTTGTCCGATCACCAAACCTGATAAAATCGGATACATGGGAAAGACACAAGGCGTAAACGCGAGTGCGATCCCAACGAGCAAAAACAATGCTAATTTATAGCCGAGGTTGCCGTCAGCTAATAATATATCAAGTAGTTTGTATTGTTCAGAAGCAGATGCAGAAGAAGCAGGTGCTGGTTCTGAGAGCACTGACGCTGTTGTGACAGTGTTGGCCACAGTTGAACTAGCAATGACTTCAGATAAATAAATAACTTTCGTTGTGGGGGGATAACAAAGGCCGGCTTCTGCACAGCCTTGAAAACGTATTTTAACCACGCCATCGGTAATAGATTCAATAATAGGATAAGTAACATCAACGTGGTTAAAAAACACATCAGAAATGCCAAAAAATTCATCTTCTATTTGGGTCGGAGCAGGGCTGTATGTAGGCTCACCGATTGTGGCGTTTTTAGTGACCGTCTTAAATTGTTTTTTGTACAAATAATAACCATCAGCAATCGACCAGTTAACGGTTAATTGGCCATTTTTTTGCGAGAAATCCATGTTAAAGGCTTCGTCAACCTTGAGAAATTGTGGTTCGTCATCAAATATAGAGTTAATAGCCTGAGTTTGCGCTGCAACTATCGAGGTAGTAAACACTGCTGTAAGACTTAACATGCTAATGAGCAAGGCATGTAATGCGCGAATATAAAGTGATTTAGGCATAATGTTAATTAATTCTCAGATTAAAAAAGATGGATTAAGTTAAAAGACCGATAAAAGTCTACCTCGCTTTCATATCGGCTTTCAATCAATTACAGTAACATAACTTTAGCAAGTGTGGATTAAACGAAACTTAAGGAAGTCTTTTGGGTAAATTATTTTTGTTGTTTGTGATCATGCCGATCGCAGAAATCGCTGTTCTCATTAACGTGGGAGAAGTTATTGGTGGATGGAATACCGTATTATTGGTTATCCTATCCGCAATGATTGGTGCGTATTTGGTGAAGCGTGAAGGCGTATCGACGTTGGCACAAGCACAGTTGAAAATGCAACAAGGGCAAGTCCCTGCCGAAGAAATTGGTTCTGGATTGTTATTATTGGTAGCGGGCGTATTGCTTGTGACGCCAGGTTTCATTACTGACGTGTTTGGATTATTGCTCACATTGCCATATACGCGTAAAAAAATTGGTGGCGTGTTGTTTCATGCACTTAACGGCAAAATGCATGCATCGGCGCATTTTTCCCAGTCCGGTTTTGGTCAAACCTATGCGCAAAATGACGATATTATTGATGGTGAGTTTCGGGAGACAGGGCAAGCAGATTCGGTGCAAATACCTCTGCAAGCCGACGACATAAATAAATCTGAAAACACCGCTGACTCAGGACGAAATGACAAATAGTTGCAAACTGGCGCTGAATTGATAATCTAGAGTTTCTTAGATACTAACTATAAAGAGTCTTATATGAATGTGCGTAATATCTGTCGAATGTCTTTATTATTATCTACTTTATTTGCCTCCAGCTTTGTTACCTCAGCCCAAGAGTACAAAGCGTTAGTGGGAGGTCGATTAATCGATGGTTTCGGTCATCAACCCCTAGCGAACAGCGTCATTTTAATCAAAGATAATGTTATCCAATCGGTGGGCACGGTAGCCACATTGCCGGTGCCCGATGGTTATACCGTTATCTCCACTGAAGGGATGGATGTGCTACCCGGCTTATGGGAAGCGCATGCACACTTAATGCTAAATGGTCATGCTGATTACGCCCATTGGCATCCAACCTATAAAGACCGATTAGCGGATGAAATCATGCCTGCTAGTGCCGTGCAACTGTTGTTAGCTGGCGTGACGAGTACGCGTGATCTAGGTGCGCCTCTAGCGCCTTCATTATCAGTTAAACGCCGAATCAATAACGGAGAAATCCCAGGCCCACGTTTGTATATCTCCGGTCCTTTTATTCAACATGAACCTTATCCTGGCACTGAACGTTATCGCTGGGGAGTGGCGGATGTCGCACAAGCACAAGCCAAAGTCAGTCAGCTAGCAAAAGCGGGTGTGGATGTGATCAAATTGATTGATCATGATGTGATGTCATTGGAAGTTGCGCAAGCCGTTGTCGATGAGGCGCATAAACATGGACTGAAAGTCGTGGGTCATTCGCATAAACCCGATGAAATCCGTCGAGGACTAGAGATCGGTATTGATAATTTTGAGCATACCGGTTTAACCACTGCGCCAGAATACCCGCAAGATATTATGGCTATGCTCAAAGAGCGCACCGCTAAGGGCCGGATTGCCGGTGGACCTTTATATTGGACGCCAACCGTGGAGGGCTTATTTAATTATTCTCGAACGGTCGCTAATCCAGAAAAACTCGATAACACCTGTTGGCAGCGCGGCTTAAAACAAGACACGATTGCTGATATTAAAGCTTCCTTAACAAATCCAGGGCAACTCGAATACATGCAACTGACACCCATGCGTCAACCGACGTTGGAGCAGAAGGTCAAACAGTTAAAAGACGCAGGCGTGATATTACTGGTGGGCACTGATAGTGGTATCCCGACTAAGTTTCATTGCCAAAGTACGTGGAATGAACTAGCTGTGTGGGTCGATGATTTTGGCTTTGATCCTATGTACACTATTCGTGCCGCAACGTATTGGCCCGCAGTAATGATGGGTGTGGTAGATAAAACCGGTACGATTTCTAAAGGAAAACTGGCTGATATTATTGCCGTTAAAGGCGATGTGCTCCGCTATATTAACCTGTTGCAAGATGTCGACATGGTGATGAAAGACGGCGTGCTCTATAAACAACACGGTCAGCCAGTAGAAGCAAACTTGTAACTTTTTTTGAGCATCAATCTTAATTTTCCCTTTTTGCATTATTTTTTTGATAAAAAAGGGAAAATTTTTACATTCCTCCCTTGAAACATTCTGCATTAACGCCATATCAACGAACATAGCTAAGTAATTATTTATTTAGCGATTAAAGCCAGCCTAATTGTGGGTTTGTTATTATCATTAAATAATTGAAAATTGGAGAAATAAAAATGGCAATTCGTCCTTTACATGATCGCGTTATTATCAAACGTGCTGAATACGAAAGTAAATCAGCTGGTGGTATTGTATTAACGGGTTCTGCTGCTGAAAAATCAACTCGTGGTGAAGTTATCGCTGTGGGTAACGGTCGCATTTTAGAAAACGGCGATGTGCAAGCATTAGCCGTTAAAGTTGGTGATACGGTTATCTTCAGTGAAGGTTACGGCGTGAAGTCTGAAAAAATCGACGGCGAAGAAGTCCTGATCCTAAGTGAAGGCGATATCCTAGCCATCGTTGAATAATACTTATTCATTCATTTTTGTCGTGACGGTTCGTAATCGCACGTAAGCTTATTTTTAAAGGAAATTTATTATGTCAGCAAAAGAAGTACGTTTTTCTGATGACGCACGTAGCAAAATGCTTAACGGTGTCAATATTCTAGCAAATGCAGTAAAAGTAACATTAGGTCCAAAAGGGCGTCACGTTGTATTAGACAAATCATTCGGCGCGCCAACGATCACCAAAGATGGTGTATCAGTTGCCAAAGAAATCGAATTAGAAGATAAATTCGAAAACATGGGCGCACAGATGGTTAAGGAAGTTGCTTCTAAAGCCAATGATGAAGCCGGTGACGGAACGACAACTGCAACCGTTTTAGCCCAAGCGATTGTGACTGAAGGCCTTAAATCTGTTGCTGCGGGAATTAACCCAATGGATCTTAAACGTGGTATCGACAAAGCAGTTTTAGCTGCGGTAGAAGAGTTGAAAGCGTTATCAACTCCTTGTGCTGATACTAAATCTATCGCTCAGGTAGGCACGATTTCAGCTAACTCTGATACTGTTGTGGGTGACATCATCGCTGAAGCGATGGAGCGTGTTGGTAAAGAAGGCGTAATTACAGTTGAAGAAGGTCAAGCCTTACAAAACGAATTAGACGTGGTTGAAGGGATGCAGTTTGACCGTGGTTACTTATCACCTTATTTCATCAATAATCAAGAAAATGGCACGATTGAAGTCGATTCGCCGTACATTTTATTGGTAGATAAAAAAATCTCTAATATCCGTGAATTATTACCGACATTAGAAGCAGTTGCTAAGTCATCTAAGCCATTATTGATTATTGCTGAAGATGTTGAAGGCGAAGCCTTAGCAACACTAGTTGTAAACAACATGCGTGGTATCGTCAAAGTTGCCGCGGTTAAGGCGCCTGGTTTTGGTGATCGTCGTAAAGCGATGTTGCAAGATATCGCTATCTTAACTGGCGGTACTGTGATCTCTGAAGAGATTGGTTTGGATCTTGAAAAAGTCACACTAGAAGATTTAGGTACAGCTAAACGTGTTGTTATCAACAAAGATAACACGACCATTGTTGATGGTGCAGGCGAACAAGCAAGCATTGAAGCACGTTGTTCACAAATCCGTGCTCAAGTTGAAGATTCATCTTCAGACTACGACAAAGAAAAACTACAAGAACGCCTAGCTAAATTAGCTGGCGGTGTTGCAGTTATTAAAGTTGGCGCAGCGACTGAAGTTGAAATGAAAGAGAAAAAAGCCCGTGTTGAAGATGCATTACATGCAACTCGCGCCGCAGTGGAAGAAGGTGTTGTCCCAGGTGGTGGTGTGGCGCTAGTTCGTGTTGCTGCTAAATTAGCAGACATGAAAGGCGAAAATGAAGAACAGACGTTAGGTGTTAAACTTGCCCTTCGTGCAATGGAAGCGCCAATGCGTCAAATCGCATCGAATGCTGGTGCAGAAGCATCTGTTGTGGTTAACAACGTTAAAGCGGGTGATGCGAACTACGGTTATAATGCTGGTAACGATACTTACGGTGATATGTTAGAAATGGGTATCCTTGACCCAACTAAAGTAACTCGAAGTGCGTTACAGTTTGCAGCGTCTATCGCTAGCTTAATGATTACGACTGAAGCGATGGTTGCAGATGCACCGGTTGCTGCTTCAGCTCCTGCAATGCCTGATATGGGCGGCATGGGTGGTATGGGCGGCATGATGTAAGTCGATTTTCGACTAACTTAGCCTTTATATAAAGCCATAACATATTGATGTTATGGCTTTTTTTATCC
>JAQXDG010000137.1 GCA_029251505.1 Glaciecola sp.
CAAAACCCGTTGCCTTACCAACTTGGCTATACCCCAGTAGAAAATTAATTCACTGGATGATATGTTTGGCAACATATCTACTTAACACAGGGTGTTAAGGACAAACTACACAACAGAGAATGGCTGGGGTAGCAGGACTCGAACCTACGGATGACGGGATCAAAACCCGTTGCCTTACCAGCTTGGCTATACCCCAACAATGGTGCGGAAGGAGAGACTTGAACTCTCACGCCGTGAAGCACTGGAACCTAAATCCAGCGTGTCTACCAATTCCACCACTCCCGCACGGAGTTTGCTCTCTATCTCATTTACTTCTGGTGTAGAAATAAATGGTGGCTAAGGCGGGATTCGAACCTGCGACCCCATCATTATGAGTGATGTGCTCTAACCAACTGAGCTACTTAGCCACTTACTAAACGAACAATGTTGTCCGTTGAAGCGGGGCGTATTATGCGTATTGAGAGAATGCTCGTCAACCCTTTTTTGTGGAAAAAAGGCATTTTTCACTGAACTTTGTTTCAAATGCCTGAAATACACACAATTATGCGCAGATTGATGGCTGAGTGACATAAAAACACACAATAATTGTTTGATACAACTCAATATATCGTAAGATGATTTGAGCTAATATAAGAATGAATCCTCTCTTTTTTATTATTTTCCTTTTTACTATTATTAGAAATAACGGAGTTAAACCTATGAATCGTTCAATATGTATTCGTCATACATCAATCATTACTTTATTTAGCTTGGGGTTGTTAGGTGTGCAAGGTTGTTCTGCTAAGTTATATTCACCAGATGATAAATTGGCGTTAGAAACCGAGGCACAAATAATTACACAGCGTTTTGGTGGAACTTTAAAACCGACACTCAAAGCGGCGATACAGTCGGGGGGCTTAGTTCATGCCGTGGATATTTGTGCCATTGAAGCTCCTGCAATCGCAAAAGCATTAAGTGCAGAGACTGGCTGGGAGGTAAAACGAGTGAGTTTACAGCCTCGTAATATCGATACGGCCACACCAGACGAGCATGAACGCACAACGTTGGCGTGGTTTGCAGAGCAGCAATCTACTCAAGGTGACGCTGCGGTGCTCAAATCATCACAAATCATAAATAACACCTATCGCTATATGCAAGCACAGCCAGTAGAAGGAGTGTGTTTAAATTGTCATGGCACAAATATCAATCCAGCAGTACAATCAATTATAAACAGTACCTATCCAAGTGACATGGCAACTGGATATCAGTTAGGACAAATACGTGGTGCATTTAGTCTGGCAAAATCTTTAGAATAATTGCCATTTTAAGTTAAATGCAGTGCGAACATCATATAACTCGACAATTATGTATTATGTAGCCTGCATTGTGCACGGTATATTGGAGAACGATCATTCTACTCATTGAACACTTTATTGCTTTGTTTACGGAAACCGCGCCGTATTTATTATTAGGGATGCTTATTGCAGGGATCATCCATCAATGGTTACCTAATGAGTGGATTGTCAACACCTTGGGCGGCTCGACTGAAAATGGCGTGACTAAAAAACAAGGCAGCTTACGTCCAGTTGTGACGGCTGCGCTAATTGGTGCACCGTTACCTTTATGCTCATGCTCAGTTATTCCGGTAGCGATGGGGATCCGTCGTAGTGGTGCGAGTAAAGCCAGTACGGCGAGTTTTTTGGTGTCTACACCAGAAACGGGTGTAGATTCAATTGGGATCACGTATGCATTGATGGGCTTACCGATGGCGATCGCTCGACCGATTGCAGCCATCGTTTCAGCTATTATTACTGGAATGACGATTGCGATCTGGGGTAAAGAAGAACCTATTAAACCTGAAACGGAGAGCGGTACTAGTAGTTGTTGTCACGCAAAAAGTAATGGTAGCAGTGATGCAAGTTCGACTGTTGATACTGAACAAGATAAGCCAAAACAGCATTGGCTTACCAGTGTCAAAGCCGTGTTGTCATATGGTTTTGATAAACTCCTTGTCGACTTTATGAAATGGCTATTAATTGGATTGTTTTTTGCCGCTATAGTGTTGACTTATGTACCAAGTAATTGGATGGCGAGCTATGGCTCTGGGCCGTTAGCGATGTTAGTGATGGTTGTGATTTCTATCCCAATGTATATTTGTGCTACGGCATCGACACCGGTTGCAGTAGGGTTAATGCTTGCAGGAATATCGCCAGGTGCCGCTCTTGTGTTTATGTTAACCGGTCCTGCGACAAATATAGCCACATTAATGATCATCAAAAATGAATTAGGTCAACGCGAGTTGATCTTGTATTTGATTGCTTTGATCTCCTCTGCGTTGTTGGCGGGGTGGGCAGTCGATGTAATGTTCAATTATTTCGATATCAGCATGCAACTCGCGCATGGCTCACACGATGATATGATCAGCAGTGTTCATCAACTCAGTGCACTGGTGTTATTTGGTTTGATGATATGGCAAGCAATAAAGTGGTTGCGCAAATAGCCACCATTTACAAAGCATACACAATAATATTACAACCTTGACACACATTATGCTAACATAAATGTAACCGCTTACATTTCGTGATTTCCTTGGTCTTTTCTTTAGGAATTTGCTTGAAATGTAGGCATTGATTTACCTTTATACAGAGAATATGCATGCACATCGTCAAACGCACATCCCTGCTCCTAGGGTTTACTACTTTAGTCACCGCTTTAGTCACCACCACATTATTAAGTTCACCAGCACATGCTGGTTGGGAACGCACTTGGATTGAAAAATTTGATGGGACGGGTGTTAATTTTTCACACTGGACCGCACAAACTCAAGCCAATTATAACAACGAAATTCAATGTTATACCGATGATGAAACGTCGGCTGATCGTAACTATGAAGTGTCTAATGGCACCCTCAAAATTACCGCACGTAAACAAAATATCGCTTGTCCAGGACTCAATGGACAAAATAAATCATGGACGTCAGGGCGTTTAAACTCTAAAGACAAAGCCGAATTTTTATATGGACGTATTGAAACCCGATTAAAATTTGATGAGCTGCGTAACGGCACTTGGCCTGCGTTTTGGATGTTAGAAGGGCGTATTCGTGAGCAACCTATAGCGAATGATAATGATATTGTTGGGTGGCCAAATCCTGGTGCTGGTGAAATTGATGTGTGGGAATGGCATGGAAATGCGGGTAATTCATTTATCACGGCTTTTCATAATGTGAATCGAAATCAATGTGGTGGCACCGTGCGTTACAACTATCCAGGTGGTGCGCCCGATGTGCAAAGTTTTAATACCTATGCCATCGAATGGAGCGCAGATGAGATCAGCTTGTACGCCAATGATAATTTAGTTGTGCGTCATGATATGACCAATTGTGCCCAATATGAAGAGCCAATGTTCTTGTTATTGAATGTCGCAATAGGTGGGACATTAGGTGGAAATGTTGACCCTACTATGAGTCAAGCTACGATGGAAGTCGACTATGTAGCGCGTTGTGTGGCAAATGAAGCCAGTGCAGTGACTGCGTGTAATGAATCTACTCCTGTGGCACTTGATAGTGATGTGGATGGCGTCGCTGATATCGAAGACCAATGCCCGAATACGCCGGTTAATGCGAGCGTAGATATAACTGGTTGTGAAGTGACGCCGACCACGCCTATTTCTGTAACCCCTGAAACAGCTCCTCTAGCACCAACGCACAATGCAGATGATGTGATTTCGTTGTTTAGTGACGCGTACAATAACATTGATAGCATTGACTACAATCCTAATTGGAACCAAGCGACACAAGTGACTCAGCTTCAAGTTGAAGGTAATACTGTCCTTAAATACACCGGATTAAATTACCAAGGCACGGATTATGGTGATAATAAACAAGATGTATCGGGTTATGAGTTTTTGCATATTGATTACTGGACAGCAAATGCACAAAGTCTCGAACTTTATTTGATTAGCCCAGGGCCTCAAGAAACCCTTCATGTCATTAATGTTGTAAAAGGTTCTTGGCAGCGCCTAGCCATTCCATTAAGTACATTTGCAAGTGTTGTTGACCTATCAAATACCTTTCAGTTAAAAATAGCAGGTAGTGGTGATGTATACTTGGATAATATCTACTTTAGTAAAGCACCTGAAAATGTAGTCGAAACACCGGTAAA
>JAQXDG010000138.1 GCA_029251505.1 Glaciecola sp.
GCGCGCAATCTCAGCATAGTCTCGCACGCGCCAAAACGAAGCCGCTAAAGCAATAATCACAACGGTAATTAATATATCTAATAATGTCATCACTAATCCTCTTAACGCGCGTCTTGTAACGTGGCTATTTTAGTTTTACATAGCGGTGACAGCGAATCGCTCTGAATGGCTTGTAATACATAAATACGGCATTGCGGCACTTGTACCATATCAGCAAAGAGTCCTTGGAATAAGGCATCATCATGCAGTGCGCATTGTTCTAAGAATACTTTAGCGCGTTCGATATCCGCAAACAGCCGCATATGGCGAGCGGCAATCAGGATGAGTAAATCTGCATTTAAATAAGCCCGTTGTAGTAATGGCTGAAGCACTTTAAATACGATAGCTTCAGGCGCTTGTGTTAACGCGCGAAGACTGGCAATCATATGGGTATCATTGTTTTGTTCAATCGCGGCGTCACAATGATGTTTGATTAACATCGCCAAGGGTTTATTGATTACGTAATTCTCTAAACTATGTAAAACGGCTGTTTGAAATGACGGTGCAAGTTGTTGCCATTGCCTTGATAGCGCAGCAAACAGCATAGGATCAGACAAACGCGCGACATAATCTGCGACTCCTTGCACAGATAATAGTTGCCAATCATGTTCAGCTGGTGCATGGATATATTCACCGACCGCTTGAAATCCTTGTCCTGGTTTAGCCCCGACTAATGCCTTTGCTTTGGCATTAAAATCAGCGAGTTGTTGTTGGTTAGGCACAAAGGTATACGGGTTATCGCCTAATTGACCTTGTTGCTTTTCGGTATGTTCAAGTTGTGCACCTAAGGCGTTGACAACTTTTTCCAAGAACACATTACGTGCAGCTTGGTTTAGTAAACCGCGCTCATCAAGGGGGAGTTTGATAAACCAAATATAATGTTGAGCTGAACGTTGTTCCGCCCAAAAAATGCATCCCAACCACATATGTTGTTGACGTGGATACGGAGCAGGAGCCCGTTGCTGTTCTATATCAGCAAACTGTTCAGGCGTGATCTCACGAAAACCTCGGCCCATATCGATAAATTTATATTGCGATTGAGAGGCATCTAAAAATTCTTGGATTGAATTGATGGTATTTGCTGACATAAAAACCTGAGCTCTGGCGAATTTGTCCGTATAATACAGCAAGACGATTTTAAGACCTAGTGTGATATGACCGAAGCAGCCCCAATCTTACCCATTATTTATCAAGACGAATATTTAATAGCGGTGAATAAACCCAGTGGTTTATTGGTTCATCGCAGTATGATTGACCGCCATGAAACCCAATTTGCCATGCAAATAGTGCGCGATATGATTGGCCAACATGTGTATACCGTGCACCGGTTAGATAAACCAACCTGCGGGGTACTTGTCTTTGCATTATCCAGTGACGTTGCACGTTTATTAAACGAACAGTTCACGGCTAAAACAATTCAAAAAACATATCATGCCTTATTACGTGGTTGGACACATGATCAACATATCGATTATGCGTTAAAAGAAAAACTCGATAAAATTGCCGATAAACATGCCCAACAAGATAAACCCGCGCAATCAGCACAGACGGATATGACAGTCTTACAAACCTACACTTATCCTGAGCCGGTAGGGCGATATCCTGCAGCGAGATTATCATGGGTTGAACTAAATCCTGCTACAGGACGTAAACATCAGCTACGTCGACATATGGCACATATCCGTCATCCTATTATGGGCGATACGACTCACGGAGATGGTAAACAAAACAAATTCATGCGTCAGACCTTTAAATATAATCATTTAGCCCTTATTAATAGCAAAATGATTTTTGAACATCCTATCACGCAGCAACCGCTTGAATTATCAGCCCCTTTATCTGATGATTTAACCCAGTTGTTAGCGATCTTGAAACCTTATCAATGCGAGTAAAATAAAATATGGCAAATATCGGAATTATTGTCGGATCAGTCTATGGCAATGCACAAAATGCCGCTGAAGAAGCCCAAACATTTTTAGTTAATCAAGGCCATGAAGTTGAATTGCATACTGACGCGGATATTAGTTTATTCAATGACCATGATAGCTTTTTGGTGGTGACATCAACAACGGGTATGGGTGACGTACCGCCTAATTTAGAATTATTTTATGCTGATGCCAAAGACACTTTTCCATTAATTTCAGGTAAGAAATTTGCAGTAATTGCCCTTGGAGATAGTTCTTATGGTGATTCATATTGTGGTGCAGGCAAACAGATGTTTGAACTTTTGAATGAGTTACAAGGCAAAGCGATAACTGATTTGGTTGAAATTGATGCTATGGAAACGTTTGAACCAGAAGCCGATGTATTGTCTTGGTTAGAACAGCATCATAATAGCTTCTAATAAGGCTATAAGAGATAATACTACGCGCTAAGTATTTACCTAGCGCGTAATAGGACTAATCACGTTAAAACAGATTATTCAGCTTCGCGTAGTAGGGCATTGATACCGACTTTGGCACGTGTTTTGGCATCTACTTTTTTCACGATAACCGCAGCATATAAGCTGTAAGTGCCACATTTGCTCGGTAGCGAGCCAGATACAACAACCGATCCCGCTGGCACCCGTCCATAATGGACTTCACCCGTTTCACGATCATAAATACGTGTGCTTTGACCAATGTATACACCCATTGAAATAACTGCGCCTTCTTCAACGACCACCCCTTCAACAATTTCAGAGCGAGCACCGATAAAACAGTTATCTTCAATAATGGTTGGGTTAGCTTGAAGTGGCTCAAGTACACCACCAATGCCAACTCCACCAGATAAATGTACATTCTTTCCAATTTGTGCACATGAGCCCACTGTGGCCCATGTATCAACCATAGTGCCTTCATCTACAAACGCGCCGATGTTTACGTATGATGGCATTAATACAACATTCTTACCGATATAGGTACCAGTACGAACGGCTGCTGGTGGGACAACTCGCATGCCTTCTTTGGCAAAACGCTCCGCAGTATAATCGCTAAATTTTAATGGGACTTTGTCATAGAATTTGCTTTCTGCGCCTTCGATAACATCGTTGTTGTAGCAACGGAAAAATAACAACACGGCTTTTTTGAGCCACTGATGGACAACCCACTCACCATCGATTTTTTCTGCGACGCGAGCTTGTCCGCTATTTAATAAATCAATTGCTTGGTTTACTGCATCTTTAATTTCGGCAGATGCTGTGCTTGGGGAAATGGTGTCACGTGCGTCAAAAGCACGTTCAATAATGGTTTTTAAATTACTCATAATGCTGTGTCAGTTTCCAGTTGATCGAGAGTTAAAGATATTTGCTTTTTTAAGGCAAGTTGTAATTCAGAGCTTAGCGCATGGTTGTGTTCATCACTTACAATGAATACATCTTCAGCACGTTCGCCGATAGTCGATATTTTAGCTAAACGTAATGTTAAGTTAAAATCGACAAATAAATGACCAATAGTCGCAAGTAAGCCAGGTGTATCAAGTGCCTCAAGTTCTATTAAGGTCGCATCATCGCTGGCAGAGAAAAAACGTACTTTAGTCGGTACATTGAGCTGTTTTAATTGACGTGAAAGTTTACGCGAATTAAGGTGTGTGCGCTCGGATTTATGTAATTGCGTTAATATCGCTTGTTCTATTTTATAGCATCGCTCGGTTGATGCAATTTTTTCGTTATCTTCATCCACGACCGTAATACTATCGAATACATAACCGTCTGGCGTAATGGCGATATTCGCATCTAAAATAGATAAATTAGCGCTGTCTAATACGGATGCAATTTGGGCAAATACCGCAGGGCGATCGATTCCGTAGACTAATAACTCAGTGCCTGCTTTAGTGGTATGATTCGCCATCTTAATTAGCCACTCTTTAGAGGGTTCATGAACTAAAATTTGCTGCGTATGCCAAGCAATTTGTACCGGTTTGAATCGTGTGAAATACGGTTGCTCTAATCGACCCCAGACACTATCAATGTCGGACGGCTGCCATTGTGGAGAGAGAATCTCTCTAGCTTCAATTTTATGTTGCTCGGCACGTTCGTTGAATGTGACTTGGCATTGTAAACCGTTATCTAAGGCTTTTTGCGTTAAAATATAGAGTTCTCTGAGTAATGATGCTTTCCAATCATTCCACAGACTGTCATTGGTCGCTCGAATGTCTGCTAGGGTTAGGGCATAAAGTAAATTGAGATGATTGTGGCTTTTTACAGCGCAAGCAAAATCACTGATGACTTCAGGATCGTAGATATCACGTCGCTGAGCAACCACAGACATTAATAAATGCGACTCGACCAACCAGCTAATGACAGCTGTGTCATCAGTGGATAAACCATGTGCTGCCCCGAAGGCAAAGACATCCGCTGCGCCTAACTTAGAATGATCCCCACCTCGTCCTTTAGCGATATCATGGAAAATACCAGCTATAAAAATCAACTCAGGTTTATCCAAATTTTGCACTATATTACTGCATCGAGGAAATGCCTTATTTTCTTTATTAAAATAACCATGTAAGTTTTTGATTAAGCGATGGGTATGCTCATCCACTGTGTAGGCATGAAAGAGATCAAACTGCATCATGCCCACTATATTATCCCATTGTGGCAGGTAGGCTTGTAATATCCCATGCAAGTGCATGACATTCCAACCAAAGCCGAAAAACTCTGGACGGCGCATTAAACCCATGAATGCGCCTCGGCATTCCGGGAATTCCACCCAATACTTATCAGAAAATTGACGACGAGCATTACGAACCTGACGGATACAGTCATAATCCAACGCTTGGATATCTTGGTTATCCGCTAATAATGTTAAAAAATCAAAGATAGCAAGAGGATTGGCAAACACATTATCATGACGTGGTGATATCGTACCTTCGCTCACCGAAAAATCGGCATTGAGCATACGTCCAGAAGCAACCGACTGTTGTAGAATATCAAATTTAAAGCGTTGCAGCAGCATGGTGTTCAACTCAGTCACTCGTCGAACAACACGGAACAATGACTTCATCATGCGTTCAACTGCTTTTTTATCATCATCATTGTACCCCAATTTATGAGCTACATCAGCCTGATAATCAAACAATAAACGGTTTTCACTGCGTCCTGCCACTAAATGTAAAGCAAAGCGAATACGCCATAATTGGCGACGACAATCGAGGAGTTCTTGATGTTCGGTTTCGGTAAAATAACCATGTCCGACTAATTCATAACCGTCATATTCTTGAAAGTGTTTTTTGGCCACCCAACCAATCGATTGAATGTCACGTAAACATCCAGGGTTTTCTTTGACATTAGGTTCTAGATTGTAAGATGTGCCGTTAAATTTACTATGTCGTAGTTGTTGCTCTTCATATTTTGCCATGAAAAACGCTTTACTCGTCCATGTTTTTTCTCGGTTTACTTTAGTAATCATGGTATCAAATGTCGCTTTGCAACCCGTTAAACATCGCGCTTCAACAATGTTAGTAGCAATAGTAATATCATTTTTAGCTTGTTCAATGCATTCTTTAATACTTCGTACTGCAGAACCAACGTCGAGTTTGGCATCCCATAACAAAGTTAAAAATGCGGAGATTTTATCTGCCGCACCACGCGGTAAACCACGATGGCTAAGGATGAGTAAATCGACATCCGAATGTGGCTGAAGTTGACCTCGACCATAACCACCGACAGCGACAAGAGTCAGTTTTTTGTATTCGTGTAAACCCGCAAGTTGCCAAGCATGAGTGACCAGTGCATCAACAAAATTAGAACGACCGATAACCAAATCATCCACAAGAGCCGTCGGAAAACTCGTTTCCATATAGGTGTAACAATCGTTAACTGACTGTTTAAATGCAGCGACTTGTTGAAGTGAATTAATTGTACGTACTTGATCAATCAAAGCAGCAAAGGACATAAGGTATGTTTTAAATGAGATTTAGCATGGTGCTAGATTAAACATAAACGGGGAAGGGTGCAAT
>JAQXDG010000144.1 GCA_029251505.1 Glaciecola sp.
CTGAGCCATGATCAAACTCTTCAATTAAATTTTTGTATCGAATTATGAATTGTCTTTGTTGACACTCTTAATGAGTGCCCACACAAATTGTCTTGTTATAAATTGTTAAAGAACGTTGCGACTTAGTCGCTACCTGCTGAGTGGTTCGTTATGTCCCTCTCAACCGGGATGCGTATAATACGCTTTTGAATCTGGTTGTCAACGCTTTATTTAAAGTTTTTATTAATAAATCATTTAACTAAAACATCTTCAAACACTTGCTTGATAAGGCTTTGTCGTTGCCGACGTAATCTTGTCCCTTCAAGTGAGGAGCGCATTTTACAGATATAATCTAATTGTTCAATAGGCTTTTACAAAAAAACGTTATTTTTTTAGTAAACCATTGATATACTTAGTTTTAGGTATAAAAAAACCGATGTTAACATCGGTCTCTTTATATCCAGGTCCAATTTAACAACTACTCGGGAGTACCAGCGTTCCCTGAGTTGCCTTTTTCAGCCTGTATTCTCATGTATATTTCTTCACGATGAACTGATACTTCTTTTGGTGCGTTAACACCAATTCGGACTTGGTTGCCTTTAACACCCAATACAGTCACGGTGACTTCGTCACCTACCATCAAAGTTTCTCCAACACGACGAGTCAAGATAAGCATTTTTGCTCCTATTCCTTTTTATTATTCTTCCATGTTATCGAAAACAAACTACCTGTTTCCTTATTCCCTGTAATTTTGGTCACATCAAAACTACTTTTCCTAATTATAAGTACAAGTTTAAGAAAACACTAAATTTTTTCTGAAATAAAATCATACACTGACGTGAGAGCATGTTCTAAATTTTCAGGTTGAGTGCCACCGGCTTGAGCCATATCAGGTCTACCACCACCCTTGCCACCTACTTGAGATGCAACAAAGTTAATAAGTTCACCTGCTTTTACTTGGTTAACTAAATCACTCGTAACACCAGCAATTAAGTTAACCTTACCTTCGCCAGGCACACCTAAAACGATGATACCTGAAGAAATCTTTTGTTTTAGTTCATCTAACATCCCGCGTAGAGCCTTTGCTTCTACACCAGGTAAGTTTGCGACTAACACATTCTGTCCTTTTATAACTTGTACTTTACTGACTAGATCCGAACCTTGTTGACTTGCCAGCTTTTGCTTAGCTTGAGTCAGCGACTTTTCGGTTGCCTTGAGCATGTCTTGCACATTTGTTATACGTTCAACCACATTAAATGGTTCAACTTTCAATAGATTTGCAACTTGTTGCAATGTTTGCGTTTGTTGTTGCACATAAGCTAATGCCGTAGCACCGGTTATGGCTTCAATCCGACGAACTCCAGATGCAATACCACTTTCTGATATTAGTTTAAATAAACCAATATCACCCGTTTGATTAACATGAGTACCACCACAAAGCTCCGTTGAAAATTCGCCCATTGATACAACACGCACTTTTTCATCGTATTTTTCCCCAAATAATGCCATTGCACCTGAAGCCTTTGCCTCATCCAAATCCATTAATTGGGTGTTTAATTGATGATTAGCTCGTATCTGTGCATTAACAAGCTGTTCAATAGTGTTCAACTGTTCAGCCGTAATTGCTTCAAAATGAGCAAAATCGAACCGTAATTTGTCATCATCTACTAATGAGCCTTTTTGACTTACATGGTCACCGAGTAACTTTCTTAGGGCAGCATGCAATAAATGCGTCGCACTATGATTTAATTTTATTGCATCACGTCGAGTACTATCGACAACAGTCAATAATGATTGTCCTTTACTAATCGTTGCTTTTGCTATTCCTTGATGACCAAATGCATTGGCTATCTTTTTGGTATCCGTAACAGTAAAGACATTGATATCATTACTTAATAGTGAGCCGCAGTCACCCGCTTGACCACCTGACTCAGCATAAAATGCAGTGGTATCCAAAATAACAATACCTTGCTGACCCGCTTCGATAGTTTCGACTGTTTGGTTATCTACAATAATTTCGACTACATTGGCTTGATCTTGTGTTTTATCATAGCCCGTAAATTCTGTGTTGTGTGTTATTTTTAAGGTTTCGTTGTAATCCGTGCCAAAATTACTCGCTTGTTGCGCGCGCGCACGTTGAGCTTGCATTGCATCCGTAAATCCAGCTTCGTCAATAGTGAAGTTTTGTTCACGAGCAACATCAGCCGTTAAATCCGCAGGGAAACCATAAGTATCATACAATTTAAAGACGACATCACCAGGGATTACAGTGCCATCTAATTCCGTTAAACTTTGCGCAAGTATATTCATACCACGTTCAAGGGTTTTAGAAAATTGTTCTTCTTCTACTCTTAATACTTTTTCGATAACGGGTAATTGATCAACTAACTCTGGGTATGCCTCACCCATTTGCTCCGCTAATGCGCCGACTAGCTTATAAAAGAAAATATCTTGAGCACCCAGTTTATAACCATGACGAACGGCACGACGAATAATCCGACGTAATACATAACCTCGGCCTTCATTCGATGGCATGACTCCGTCACAAATCAAGAAACTACATGAACGAATATGGTCAGCGATAACTCGTAATGATTTATCATTTAAGTCATCCGTGCCGACAATACTTGCCGCAGCTTTTATAAGTGCTTGGAAAATGTCAATTTCATAGTTACTGTGGACGTTTTGTAGTATCGCCGAAATGCGCTCTAGGCCCATTCCTGTATCAATAGAAGGCTTAGGTAATGGCTCCATAGTGCCATCTGCAGATTTATTGAACTGCATAAAGACTAAGTTCCAAATTTCGATAAAACGATCACCGTCTTCCTCTGGAGATCCTGGAGGACCACCCCAGATATGCGCACCGTGGTCATAAAAAATCTCAGAACATGGGCCACAAGGTCCAGTGTCACCCATCGACCAAAAGTTATCAGAGGTAGCAATGCGAATAATTTTATCAGCAGGTAAACCTATTTCATTTTCCCAGATGGCGAATGCTTCGTCATCTTCTGCGTATACAGTCACTAACAATTTGTCAGCAGGTAGCCCTAATTCTTTTGTCAAAAACGTCCACGCAAATTTAATCGCATCGGTTTTAAAATAATCACCAAAGCTAAAGTTACCTAGCATTTCAAAAAATGTGTGGTGACGTGCCGTATAACCCACGTTATCTAAATCATTATGCTTACCACCAGCACGAACACAACGCTGTGATGATACTGCACGACGATAACTGCGTTGTTCTGCACCTAAAAAAACATCTTTAAATTGGTTCATACCTGCATTGGTAAATAACAGCGTTGGATCATCACTTGGAACCAGTGATGAAGATGCTACAGATTGATGGCCTTGTTGACCAAAATAATCTAAAAATGCCTGTCTGATTTGGGCAGTTGAACGCGTCATGGATAATCCTTTGAAGATGCAATTATAGATGCAGGGAAATGTTACTAAAAAATTATCCACATAATCTATCACAGTTTTTGCTCATAATTAACACTAGATTGATGTTTTATAGGCAAAATGTCCTAAAAGTTTTCTTGAAAGTCGACGGCATGAGAAATTTGCTCTTGATTAAACCCTCGGTACTGCAAAAAACGCATTTGTTTTTGTTTTACCGTCCAATCAGTTTCTGGATAGGCTGCGTATTTTTTACATTTGACTTGATAGGCTAATTCAAACCAATCAGGTTGTAGTTCATCTAATGCATCCGACAACATATTTTCAGAAATATTATGACTATATAGTGCTTGTTTGATACGCGATAAACCTTGACCTTTTGCCATACAATTTCTAACAAAATGAAAGGTAAAACGGGCATCTGATTGAATATCTTTTGCGACAAACTGCTGTAAGACATAAATCACATCATGCTCTGGCAGCGCTAATACTTCGAGTTTTTGTAATAATTCGGCATAACTGTGTTCACGCTTAGCTAATAAACGGGTTACTTTGTGCCGTATAATACGCTGTGGATTATCTTGTTGAATCGGAATATTATCAATATCCATGGTGGTACTGACTCCATCATAATGAACCGTTGTTAACTACAATGGGTAAGAATAACGAATTATAAATAAAAAAGGAACAGACCTTGTCGTTTACTGTAATGGCATTTACTGACATTAGCCAAATAGATGCTGCCCTTTGGGATCGTTGTTTTACCGATCGTGGCGGTCCTTGTTTAACCCATCGTTTCTTACACTGCCTAGAAAATAGCAACAGTGTCGGTAACGATACAGGTTGGCTACCTTATCATCTAGGAGTTTATCAACAAGACCAGCCTGTCGCATTTATCCCTGGGTATATTAAAACCCATAGTTATGGCGAATATATTTTTGACCACGCTTGGGCCAATGCCTATGCACATCATGGGCAACAGTATTATCCAAAATGGATTAACGCGATTCCATTTACCCCAGTCACATCACAACGTATAGGATGGGTAGATGCGCAGCCAAGTTGGAATGACCTTCCAGTCATTATTGAGCAAGTTAAAACCTTTTTGTATGAGCAACATTACTCGTCAATGCATTTACTCTTTGCAAATGAGGCGGAACAAAGCGCATTGCAAAATGCACCTTTATTACATCGTTTATCATTACAGTTTGAATGGCGTAATCAGGATTACGCATCTTTTATCGATTACTTATCTTATTTTACGTCGCGTAAACGTCGTTCCATTAATAAAGAACGTAAAAAAGTGCAGCAGCAACAAGTCACAATTGAACGCTTGGCTGGCGCGGAGATCACTGCGGAGCACATGGCGTTTTTTTATGATTGCTATCGCGTCACATATTTAAAACGCAGCGGGCATGATGGATACCTCACTGCCGAGTTCTTCACACAATTATTTGATCAACTAAATGATAATGTGTTGTTGGTTTTAGCCAAACAAGACGATCAATATATCGCAGGTGCGATGTTCTTGTTTGATGATACACAGTTATATGGACGTTATTGGGGCGCGTTACGTGAAGTCGATGGGCTTCATTTTGAATGTTGTTATTATCAAGGCATTGAATTTGCCATTGAACATGATATTCAACGTTTTAACCCCGGCACTCAAGGTGAGCATAAAATATTACGTGGCTTTGCCCCCACATACTGCCATTCCTTTCATAGTTTAGCGCTACCGGATTTTGAAATTGCAGTGGGTGATTTTTTACAACGCGAACGGATTGGGATCAAACAATACAAAACACAATGCGATGAATTACTGCCGTTTAAG
This sequence comes from Glaciecola sp., assembly GCA_029251505.1. Classification (GTDB taxonomy): domain Bacteria; phylum Pseudomonadota; class Gammaproteobacteria; order Enterobacterales; family Alteromonadaceae; genus Opacimonas. Next base: position 5,210 of record JAQXDG010000144.1, read on the forward strand.
CAGGTTGAAGATGAATCATCCGAGTAAACTAATATGTAAATAGATATGTCTATCACCTAGGCAGATCAGGCGTTGATTGGTATTATCAAGGTAGTATAACTACTATATTAATAGGATTTTTAAAATAATGATGAAGAAAACAACAATAGCAACATTAGTTGCAGCGAGTTTTATACTCGGTGGCTGTACTGGTCAAGCCCCAACGACAACAACCTCTACCGTAGTTGAAGCCGTCGCTGCTAAAGCGGAATTAGGCTCATTTGGTGTAGAATTAAGTGCCCGTAATTTAGAAATCAAACCTGGCGATGATTTCTTTATGTATGCCAGTGGTAACTGGTACGATAATTATGAACTACCGGCGGATAAAACTCGTTTTGGTGCGTTTTCTAAGCTTGCAGAGCGTTCAAATGATGAAGTAAAAGCAATCATTGAAGATTTGGCAGCAAAAGAAAACTTATCAGGCACAGAAAAACTCGTTGCTGATTATTACAACGCTTATATGGATACTGACACGTTAGATGCGCTCGGTATCACTCCTCTACAAGCCACGTTAACCGATATTGCAAACATCGCCGATGTGGCTGGCTTAACTAAGACCTTCGGTGAAGCTTGGTTAACTGGCACAACGACGCCTATCTGGGGCGGTATGTGGACTAATCCAAAAGATCCAAACCAATACCAATTACATGTTGGTGTGAGTGGTATTGGTTTACCCGACCGTGATTATTACTTATTAGACACTGAGCGTTTTGTCAATATTCGTAATGAATATCAAAACCATATTGCACAAATGTTAGCGTTTGCCGGTGTCAATGAAGCTGATGCGCAATCTCAAGCAGCAGCAATCCTAGCGCTTGAAACTAAAATCGCTGAAATCCAATGGCCACGTGAAAAACGCCGTGATCGTGATTTAGCCCTAAACCAATTTGAGCGTGATGCGTTTGAAGCTGAATATGCTGGGTTTGATTGGGATACTTTCTTTGCCTCTTCTGGTTTTGCGATCCCAACGTTAAACGTACGTCAACCTGAGCCAGTAAAAGCGGCGATTGATTTGATTAACAGCGAAGACTTAGCGACGTGGAAAGCGTATTTAACTTACCATACAATTTCTAACAACGCGTCGATGTTGTCGCAAGATATCTACACCACTAATTTTGCGTTCTTTGGCACCGTGTTGAATGGTCAAAAAGAGCCGCGTCCACGTTGGAAGCGTGCCATTAGTGCGATGTCAGGCACTGAAAGTTTAGGTTTTGCCATAGGTGAGATTTACACCGAGCGTTATTTCCCTGAAAGCTCAAAAGCACAAATGGCAGAGTTGGTCGAAAACCTACGTACAGCCCTTGGTCAACGTATCGATGGTCTTGATTGGATGGGTGCAGAAACTAAGGTCAATGCTAAGGCTAAGTTAGCTGCGTTCCGCCCAAAAATTGGCTACCCAGATCAAGGTATTGATTTTGCAGGTTTAGATATCAAAGGCGATGATTTGTTAGGTAATGTGAAAACTTTACGCAAATTCTTCCAAGCCAAAGATGTAGCTGTTGAAATGGAACCGACGGATCGTGAACGTTGGGGCATGACGCCACAACAAGTCAACGCTTATTATAATTCATCGTTTAACGAAATTGTGTTCCCTGCGGCAATTTTACAACCACCTTTCTTTGATCCAAATGCAGATGCCGCTGTTAACTACGGTGGTATTGGTGCGGTGATCGGGCATGAAATGGGTCATGGATTTGATGACCAAGGTTCAAAATCTGATGCTGAGGGTGTGCAACGTAACTGGTGGACTGATGAAGATCGTGCTGCATTTGACGCGAAAGCAGAAAAACTAGCCGCTCAGTATTCAGCGTATGAGCCAATTGAAGGTAACTTCGTTAACGGTAAAAACTCATTAGGCGAAAATATTGGTGATGTCGGTGGGTTAGCAATGGCTTATCATGCTTATCAACTTAGCCTAGATGGCAAAGAAGCGCCAATTATTGATGGCACTACTGGTGATCAGCGTTTCTTCCTCGCTTGGGCACAAGTCTGGAAAGAAAAACGTACCGAAGAAAGCATGCTTAACCAACTTCGTGGTGGTACTCATGCGCCAGGTCGTTATCGTGCACTAGCTCCACGAAATCATGATGCATGGTATGCTGCATTTGATGTTAAACCAGGTGATGCATTGTATCTAGCACCAGAAGATCGCGTGCGTATTTGGTAGTTTGAGCTAACAAATTAAAACATACATAGTAAAAAGCTCCGTAGTGAATATCCGCTACGGAGCTTTTTTTATGCCTTGGTATGTTTTATCTACACCTTTTATCTGCACGTTATACCGACACGGATGGGTTCGACTAATAGTGATATAGTCGATTAGTCTGTCCGTAAAGGTTAATATCACCTTCCAAAACAAACCCTAACCGTTCTAGCAACGTAACAGAGCGGGTATTCGTCGGCAGCACTATTGCTAAAATATTCTCAAGCTTAAGTTCAGTCAACGCATGTTCAAGCACTGCCTGACAAGCAGCAAAGGCATAACCTTGACCGGCATACTCATCTAATAATGCAAAGCCTAAATCAGGATGCGCTAGTTCCGGACGTTGCAGTAATCCACACACGCCAATAGGTAGCATAGAGGTAGTTACGGTTGGATGTTCAAGACCGGGGATCGACACCAAATCAAGCGCAAAACCATTTTCTGCAAAACAGGCCATTGGCCCAGTAGAAATATATTGTTCCGCCGCGGTAATATCAGTTATGTGTTTATCTGCAATAAAACGGATGAAACTTGGCTGATTATACAACCGCATCACAAAAGGCGCATCACACAGGGATAAGCGCCTAATTATCACGTCAGATGACAAAATCAAGCCGCAAACTCAGCTAAGGATTTAGGTCGCGCAACCGCGGAATGTAACTCCCAAAAGTACTGATGCGAATCATATTGTGCAGAATTTAAATCCACTATAGATAATTTATTAGGATCAGTAAACGTCATCGACGCAGGACCGAATGACTCCAGTGGTAAACGCTCTGCAGCATTCTGCGTAAAATACGCTACAAAATCATGTACTAAATCAACCGTGTACGGATACTGTAACGCATCATCCGGCATTGCAGCTTGATTAACTGAAATCACGGTGGCTAATGCGGATTGAGCATGTGTCGGCGACGATGGTGTTAAGGCATAGCGAGCACACATATAAGCATACAATTCTTGATAAAAACTCGCCCAGCCTGAAGGCATTGACTTATCTTCATTAAAGTAGCGCACAGCCCATGTCAGTAATGGGTAAGCATCTGGCTCAGCCTGACAATCATCCAGTAAATTCGCTAACAACGTCCCCGCCATCACGCCATGCTCCCATTGCATGTAACGTAATACATAACGCAATAAACTATACCCATCGGCCATCACATAAACATCATACAACGCATTCATGCGTTGCATGTCTGCTGGCGTATAACTATATGTGGAGGTTAAAAAACTGTGTTCATCGGTTTTAATTTCGTATTTTTCCATATAGCCAGGTTCTGCCATTGGGCTATTGGGTAACAGCTGAGTGGGATAGGCCTTAATCGATACATCCATATCAATATAACGTTGTAAATCTGCAGTAAATGAGGCCACCGTTTGTCCCGGTAAACCCATCATTAAGTCAGTCGATAATGGCAAATTCAAATCCGTAAACGCTTGCGCCAATTCATCATAACGCTGGGTGCGAATGTTTTTGCGATTAATGACTTCTAAGGTTTGCTCATCTGTAGTTTGGATAGAAATGATCCCTTGCCCAATGATCCCGCCATCAGAAAAAATTTTAATGATCTCGACTAAGCGCCATGTGGAGTTTTTGGTATAGTTGACCACAATCTCTTGTGGGTAACCATATTGGGCTTTGGTGTCGACAATGAATTGTGAGATCTCGATATCGCGGTCATACAAGCCATAATTTGCATCAGCAATCCACATCACACGAATTTTATTTTGCCCAATCCAGGTAATTTCATCTTTAACCCGCTGTAAGTCAAACTTACGGATTTTTTGATTGGTCGCACTGCCCCAATCACAAAACGTACAACCATAAGGACAACCGCGATTAGTTTCAATGATGGCCGCCTCGACTCGTCCTTGGTATTCATCGAATAAGCCAGATAAATACGGGGATGGCACCGCATCGGGGCTTTTCATTCGCTCACGACTACCGGTACGAATAAAGCGCCCCGTCATCGCTTCTCGATAAGTGATCCCTGTGACTTGAGCTAAAGCATGATTATCCGCTTGAATATCCCGTTTATGCGGTGTATTCGGTTTGGCTATCGCACTTAACGCTTCCACCACTTCGGTGATCGTAATCTCACCTTCCCCATGAACGGCAACATCTACCGAAGTATGCTCCGTCAAAAAATCTTCACAGGCTTGTTGGTAATCAGGCGTACTCGGTCCACCATGGATAGTAAAATTACCACTATATTGTTTCACCGCTTGACTGATCTGCATGTTGACATCAATGGACCACATGTAGTTTGAGAACAGCCACACACCCGCACCAAATTTACGATATGGCCCATTAAATAAGGCATTAGGCTCAAGATAATTGAGTGGAACAAACTGAAATTTATCTAACAACGCCCCATCTTGATAAGCAATCAAGGCGCTGTAAAGCACCCCAAGTGCCAATGGAAAATGGTTTTCCATATGCGGCACAAAGTAAACTGGGATTTTATCTTCGGTTAACGCGTCTTGCCATTTAGCAGGGATTGGTAACGCTGAAGCTGTCGAGGTCGAAAAAGGAGTTAAGACTGGCGCAGTTTTGGCAATATTGGTTTTTTCATCGGCTAATAACCCTAATTGATGCCATGCACTGATGCGAGCTAAATAAGTATCATAAGCCACACCTAGCGGCGCTTTTGTCGTCAATATTTCAGAAATTGATTTACCTTCACCAAAGCTCAATAGCACCATGACATCTAGCGCACTCAGCGCAATAAAATCTTGGGCTTGAGCTGACCATGCACAAAATCCATCCGTAGCAAACGAAATGGCAAAATGCGTTCCAATCCGTAACTGACTCATCGCATCGAGCATAGTATCGAATAGCGTATCATCGGCAGCTAACGCTTTAGGGGTAATCGACGGAGGATCAACCGGAGCGAACTCACTGATAGCCTTTACTTCTGCGTACTGAGCGAAGCGTTTGGCTACTTGGGATGGTGATAGTGAGGCGAATTGTTGCTGCATTAATGGCAACGCTAACACCTTCTCAACCAACTGACTTTGCGTAACAAGTTCAGCTGCACCAGACTGGTATTGCGACTGTAATGCACATTCAAGCATCACAAAATCAGGCTCACCTAACGGAATAGATTGCGCAGTACCGGAGACATTAGCCAATAAAGGCATGCCTTTTCGAAAAAAAATGAGTTTTTGCGGATTAATGAACACGAGTGAGCCCGTTTTATTGTTTTTTTGATTATAGCGGAAGTGTGTCAAGGTGTTAACCCGTGATTTAAAAAGTTTGGTCACACTCCATACTGTTTAATGTTGATAGTTCAATTAATCATTTATCAGTGATGATTAATCACTGGCAAACTACGTACTAACCACATTCACCTAAGTATAATTGCGACTAATAATTTGCTGTCATTTTAGCTAATCTACAACCTAAGAGATAAGGCTGTAGAGGTTATGGACAAACAAAGCTTAGGTTATATCGTATCAGTGCGAGGTACCGTTGTTGATATTGAGTTTGCAACACAGTTACCGCAAGTACGTCACTTATTAAAAGCAGGGCCTGAGCGAAATGTCAGCTTAGAGGTTCAAACTCAACTCAACGAACACACAGTTCGAGCTATAGCACTCAATCCAACCTCAGGATTGGCCAGAGGCATGCCCGTAGAAAACACACATGGGCCATTGGAGAACGGGTGTATGACCATTTGATTGCGGCTAATATTCCCGTTGCAGGGCAAATTAATTTACCCAACTCAGTATCGACCATTACTGATACGATTGGGCAAATATTGCATACAACAACAAAGGAGTGGCACTGCGAACAAGTCACAGACTTATGTCTATTTCACCATCGTCCCAGTGCTACCTCTGGACAATACGAGCCTCATTGGCGTCGTCTGTTGCCACTTGATAATCAGTGGCAATTACAGATTCAGCAGCAGCCATGGCCAAGCAACAAACTACCTCAGTCACTAGGAAATGAGCAAGCAACATTGAGTGCGCTGGTGCGTGAATATTTGTTTGCTTGTTTATATCAAGCTTGCGCAGAATCTTTAGCCAGTGAACATGCTAGTCGACTCGCCGCAATGCAACGAGCCGATCAAAACATAGATGAAATGCTAGCGCAATTACAGCATGTGTATCACCAGCAAAGACAAAATCAAATTGATTCGGAGTTGTTTGATGTGATTGCGAGTTTTACCCAATAAGTACTACCCATTGATATTCGGTCCTAACCACATTTGAGCAGTCTGATCATCCCAGCCTTTGCGTGCAGTATAATCGGTAACTTGGTCAGCTTGAATTTGTGCGACCGCAAAGTAACGCGCATCCGGATGCGCAAAATACCAACCCGATACTGCAGCCCCAGGCCACATCGCATAACTTTCGGTTAACTGCATGCCCGTTCGCGCTTCAGCTTCAAGTAGATCCCATATTAATTGTTTTTCAGTATGCTCAGGGCAAGCGGCATAGCCAGGTGCGGGTCGAATACCTTGATATAACTCACGAATGAGCGATTCATTATCTAATGTTTCATCGGCGGCATATCCCCACCCTTCGATTCGGACTTGTTGATGCAAGTATTCGGCAAAGGCTTCGGCCAAACGATCCGCTAAAGCTTTGACCATAATGCTATTGTAATCATCGCCATCCGCTAAATAAGCAGCGGATAGTTCATCTTCACCAATCCCCGCCGTAACCGCAAAAGCACCAATATAATCTTGACGTTGTGAGTCCACCGGCGCAATATAATCGCTCAAGCAATAGTTCGCCCCTTTAGGCTTATGCGTTTGTTGACGTAAATGATGCGCTACGACTACTTCCCCATCGGTATTGGTGATATGAATATCATCATCGACACTATTGGCGGCAAACACGCCATACACACCTTTTGCGGTCAGTAGTTCGTTATCACACAGATGATCAAGCATAGCTTGAGCGTCCTTAAATAACTCTGTTGCTTCTTTACCGACAACCTCATCTTCTAAAATACGCGGATATTTCCCAGCTAAAGACCAGGTTAAGAAAAACGGAGTCCAATCAATATATTCACGTAATGTGGCTAATGATACCGACACACTATGTACGCCCAATTTTTTGGGTGTGGTGATCGGTGCTTGCGCCCAATCACAGGTAAATTTGTTGTCACGTGCTTGCGCTAACGTAATAGGCTTAGTGCGCGGGGTTTTGCGTGCATGTTGATCACGGACTACCGCATATTCTTTTTGTAATTGCTCATGAAAAATCGGACGTTGGGTCGCTGAAATTAATTTCTGACAGACGCCCACGGCACGACTGGCATTGGACACATACACCACGGGATGATCGTAATTTTGTTCAATTTTCACCGCAGTGTGTGCTTTGGACGTCGTCGCGCCACCAATCAATAAGGGTAAATCAAAGCCATTTCGTTGCATTTCTTTTGCAACGTACACCATTTCATCCAGCGACGGGGTAATCAAGCCTGACAAGCCAATCATATCGACGTTTTCGTCTTTGGCGACTTGTAGGATCTTGGCGCATGAGACCATCACGCCCAAATCAATCACTTCAAAGTTATTACATTGCAGAACCACGCCCACGATATTTTTACCAATATCATGCACATCGCCTTTAACGGTTGCCATCAATATTTTACCATTAGAGCTAGCTTTACCATCTTTTTCATCTTCGATAAAAGGTTGTAAGTGACCCACGGCTTTTTTCATGACTCGGGCAGATTTAACTACCTGAGGTAAAAACATTTTGCCTTCACCAAACAAATCCCCTACCACGTTCATGCCATCCATCAATGGCCCTTCAATAACGTGCAGTGGTTTTTCAGCGGCTAAGCGGGCTTCTTCGGTATCTTCGATGATAAAATCGGTGATCCCTTTAACGAGGCCATGCTCTAAACGCTTGTTTACTGGCAGTTCACGCCACGCTAAATCTTCAACTTTGGCGGCTTTGCCATCGCCTTGGTATTTGGGGGCTAATTCAAGTAGGTTGTCCGTCGCTTGATCGTGGCGGTTGAGGATCACATCTTCAACGGCATCACGCAATTCTTTGGGGATCTCGTCATACACTTCAAGTTGACCGGCATTCACAATGGCCATATCCATACCCGCTTTAATCGCATGATATAAAAAGACCGAGTGCATTGCTTCACGGACGGGATTGTTACCTCGAAACGAAAATGAAATATTCGACAACCCACCCGATACATGCGCATAGGGTAATTCTTGACGTATTTTGCGCGTTGCTTCAATAAAGTCTACTGCGTAATTGTTATGTTCTTCAATTCCCGTTGCTACAGCAAAGATATTCGGGTCAAAAATAATATCTTCTGGTGGAAAACCGACTTCATCGACCAAAATACGATAACTGCGTTCACAAATATCGAATTTACGCTCCACGGTATCGGCTTGCCCTGTTTCATCAAATGCCATGACAACGGTTGCTGCGCCATAACGCTTGATCAATTTAGCTTGCGCAATAAAAGGTTCTTTACCTTCTTTTAAACTGATGGAATTCACCACCGATTTACCTTGTACGCATTTTAAACCCGCTTCAATGACCGACCATTTGGAGGAATCAATCATGATCGGTACGCGTGAGATATCCGGCTCCGAAGCGATCAGATTTAAAAAACGTACCATTGCGGCTTCAGAATCCAACATGGCTTCATCCATGTTGATATCAATGATTTGTGCGCCATTTTCGACTTGTTGTTTGGCTACTTCTAGCGCAGTTTCGTAATCTTCTTCTAAGATCAAACGCTTAAACATAGCGGATCCGGTGACGTTGGTACGTTCACCGATATTTATAAATGATGAGGCTGCTTGAGACATGTGACGATAATCCTAGTGTACAAACGGTTCAAGACCGGATAAACGCATTTTGGTCGGTAAGTTAGGTACCTTTCGTGGTGCAAATTTTTGCACTGCTTGGGCAATCGCGGCAATATGTTCAGGGGTACTGCCACAACAGCCGCCAACAATATTGACCAAACCCGATTGTGCCCATTCTTGAATATGCTCAGCCATTTCAGTGGCATCCATATCATATTCACCAAATTCATTAGGCAAACCGGCATTAGGATGAGCGGAGACTAAACAATCAGCCACCGTAGATAATTCGTTGACATACTGGCGCAACAAATCCGGTCCTAACGCACAGTTTAGACCCATCGCTAATGGCGATAAGTGACGCATAGAATGATAAAACGCTTCGGTGGTTTGTCCCGATAACGTACGCCCAGAGGCATCGGTGATTGTGCCTGATACCATCACGGGATAACGCTCACCACGTTGTTCAAATACGTTTTCGACAGCAAACGCTGCGGCTTTGGCGTTAAGCGTATCAAAAATAGTTTCGAGCATAATGATATCCGCTCCCCCATCCAACAAGGCATGAGTCGATTCTTCATAAGCGACAACTAACTCATCAAACGAGACGTTGCGTTTACCAGGATCATTCACATCCGGTGAAATAGATGCTGTGCGATTTGTCGGCCCTAGCACCCCTGCGACAAAGCGTGGTTTATCCGGCGTCGAATATTTATCGGCGGCTTGGCGTGCTAAGCGCGCAGCAGCCAGATTGATGTCTTTGGCAATGTCTTGCATATCATAATCGGCCATCGCAATTGTGGTGGCGTTAAACGTGTTGGTTTCGATAATATCGCACCCGGCTTCAAGATATTGTTCGTGAATAGTACGAATGGTATCAGGCTGAGTCATCGCTAATAAGTCATTGTTACCTTTGACATCACAATGCCAGTCGGCAAACTGTTCGCCCCGATAATCACTTTCAGAAAATTGATAAGCTTGGATCATCGTCCCCATCGCACCATCTAAAATTAAGATCCGCTCTTGGGCTATTTGCGCTAACTGCGCAGGAAGTTGTGCGTTAAATTGGGTGGTAAGTTGAGTCGACACGTTGTCATCACCTTAAAAAATAAAACGTTAGGAAAGAGTAGTTAAATCATACGGCGTGGTCTGATATACATAATAGTTCAACCAGTTAGTATAAAGTAATGTTCCATGCGAGCGCCATGAAACTAAGGGCGCTTGTGTCGGATCATCGTTGATAAAATAATTAACCGGTAATGCAGGATCTTGGCCATTGGCACAATCTCGAGCATATTCGTCAGCCAAGGTATTGGCATCGTATTCCGGATGTCCGGTGACAAAGACATGGCGTTTATCTTTGGTCGCAGCGATATAGGTGCCCGTTTCAGCAGACGCTGCCAGTACATCAATATCAGGAATACGTTCATAGGCAGCTTGCGGCACATTGCCAAAACGTGAATGAGGAGCATTAAACACAGGATCAAATCCACGCATCAGTTCATTAGTCGGTGCCAACACTTGATGTTGATACACACCAAACAGTTTATCTTGGCGTAATTCACGCATTTGCCCATAAAAATGGTACATCGCGGCATGAGCAGCCCAACACAAATATAACGTAGACTGGACATTTGCTTTGGCCCAATCAAGGATCTCTTGCATATCAGACCAATATTTGACGTCTTCATACGCCATAAAACCAAGAGGAGCGCCAGTAATGATCAACCCATCATATTTTTTATGTTTAATTTGGCTAAAGCCTTTATAAAAATCGTCCATATGCGATTGCGGCGTATTTTTAGATAATTGATTATCGATACGTATAAGATCAATATTAATTTGTAATGGTGTATTGGAAAGTAAGCGCAGGATCTGCACTTCTGTCTCAATCTTATTTGGCATAAGATTTAAAATACCGACTTCCATTGGTCGAATATCCTGATTTGACGCGCGTTCCATATCCATAGCAAAAATATTTTCACTATCGAGAATACCTAGCGCAGGCAGGTCAACGGGGATTCGAATAGGCATACACACCTCACAATTTTGTCCAATGGGACATTGTGAATGATTTTACCTAAAAGTCAATATTTACGTCTAGACGTCTAAACGTCTTGACTGCTATTTTAGTTATTAGTGTGCAGATTCTTTAACAACTCGACTTCTGCACGGTCCAGATCGCATGCCGCCATTATATCATCGATATTCGCACCTTCAGCAAGCAACGTTGAGGCTTTAGCATAGAGTTTTATTTGTGGATCACGCTGATCAATTTCTTGAGTATGTGCCTGAATAGATTGAATTTGTTCACTATTACTGGCCAACATATCGACGCATTCTTGCAGTTGTAATTGCAGCGCATCATGTGCGACACGAGCAGACTTGGTAGATTGTTCGAGTTTTTTAATCACATCAAATGCGGTATTGAGTTCGCTGGTGATTTGTTGTTGCTCAAGTCGTACTTGTTTCACTTCGTGTTTAGTCGCAAAAAATATTTTAGCCACAACAATAGCGACTACCGTTAGTGTAATAGCCATCATTGCAACTACTGGAGATACTGATTCTATCAACTCAAGCATTAGATCCCGCCTAATTCATCCCACTCATCGTCATTGAGCATTCTATTTAAGTCGACTAATATTAGCAGCTCATCGTCTCGATTAGAAACACCTTGGATAAATTTAGTACTTTCTTCAGTTCCTACATTCGGTGCCGAATCAATTTCTGATGATTTTAGGTAGACTACTTCGGCAACACTATCCACCATAATTCCGACGACATGCTCATCGGCTTCGATGATGACAATCCGTGTATTATCGGTGATGTCACCTTGCGGCAGACCAAACCTAGCGCGAGTATCAATCACCGTCACCACGTTTCCACGTAGATTGATAATCCCTATTACGTATTCAGGTGCGCCCGGCACCGGAGCGATTTCAGTATGACGCAGTACTTCTTGTACCTGCATGACATTGATACCATAAGTTTCATCGCCTAAACGATACGTTACCCACTGTAACACTTCATCGTCACCGTCGACGGTACTATCAATTTGGCGTTCTTCTTTCATTTTTATCTCCTAAAATCGGTCTGATTCTGTACAGTTTGATTACTTTGGTAATATTGCGTAAACGGTCATTAGATAACTCGATTACGTTTGATCACTATTCAAATCTGTGACCACAAATTTCAAACCATCTTATTGCAGTATTAGCAGTGTCTGATTTCCATCGTCGGCTTCTTTAATCCTAGAAAAATCTAAATCCTTTAACAATATGAAACATTGTATAAAAATCGTCTTCCACTAAAATTTTTTATGTCTGTATCTATTGAATAACTGTTTTTTATTACATTGTATGTTTACGCTTCTTCAGCATGCCAAGAGCGTAATTTTGATTTTAATTTTAACATTGCTTGACTGTGAATTTGACTCACACGAGACTCGCTTACGGTAAGCACTTCAGCAATTTCTCGTAAATTAAGATCTTCATCATAATATAACGATAACACTATCGCTTCCCGTTGAGGCAAAGTTATAATTGCTTTGGCTAACGCTTTTTGAAACGAACCTTTGACAAGCTCATCATAGGGCGTATCAGCAGATTTGTTTTTATTTGTTGTAATAACATCTTCAGCGAGACCCAAATCTTCAATACCAACTAATTTCCCGGCATAAACTTCATTCAGCATTTTATGATATTGTTTGATATCTACCCCTAACTGTTCCGCCACATCAGTATCATGAGCATCTGCGCCTGTTTCTTTTTCCACTATCGAAATGGCTGCGCTGATTGCTCTTGAGTTTTTGTGCACTGAACGCGGTGCCCAATCCCCTTTGCGGATATCATCAAGCATGGAACCGCGTATACGGATCCCTACAAAGGTTTCAAAACTCGCACCTTTACTACCGTCAAATTTTTTGGCTGCTTCTAAAAGCCCAATCATTCCGGCTTGAATCAAATCATCGACTAAGACACTTGCCGGTAACCTCACCATCAAGTGATGTGCGATACGCTTAACTAATGAAGCGTGCTTTTCTACTAATACAGTGCCATCCAATGATTGAATATATGCTTTTGCTTTTGTGTTCACAGTACATCTCCTAATGCTTTTTTGGCCACTAACTTCTCAATGAAAAATTCTAGATGACCACCAGGTTGCTTGGGAATAGGCCAATCCATCGCTCGTTGCGCAATGTTATTTACCGCTATGACAGGTGGTGAAGCAGGATATGCATCAACAAGTAGACATTGTTTTCTAAATGATTTTTGAATTTTTTCATCAAAAGGGAGCGTGTCCATTAGTTCTAACGACACATCAAAGAAACGGCTTTCTACCATCGATAACTTTTGAAATATTTCTTGTACTTCACGAATATGTAAGACCATGTTGGCAACAATTTTAAATTTAAACGCATCTTTTACGGGGTTTAACACTTTGATTGACGTATGCCCATCTCTCAGGGATTTAGATTGTTCACAGACCACGACTAGGACGTCTTGATCGGTCCGCATGAAGTATATTTTGGAACTTTCATCCAGTGATAACGTACCACTTTTTACTTGTTCATTGAGTTGACGGACATGACGAATTTGCTGACTTTCGCACACTAGCGAACAAAACAAGATTGGTTTATTGGATTTTTTACGCTTTTTGGAGTTGTTAATTAAAAAGCTGCGACACTTTTCAATACTGGCGGTCAATGCAGAATAAGTAAAGACCCCATCAATCTCAGCACCGACCTTCAGTAACTCAATGGTTTTTGAAAATTCCACTGAGTGACAGTTTTCACCTAGAAAATTAACAATAGTTGACAAGTTTTGGCGACGACTGATGTCATCACTAATGATTAATGAATTTCTCATAGCTTCCATGCTTTTAGTTTTATACAAATATCCTTTATAATTGCTACCCAAATACATAAAAAAGCTGTTGATATTAAAGGCTCTTATTCAACAGCAAGACAATCCGATATCTTAGTAAAAGAGCAACACTTGTTTACCAACTATAACAATATTTTGACGTTTGTCATCATTGTGGCCCTAAGACAAATGCGACAATTCGTGTAGGAGATGTGCCATTAAA